>JALYLU010000141.1:5146-9663 GCA_030774075.1 Actinomycetota bacterium
CGCGCATGTTCTCCCCCGACGATCTCGACGCACAGGCGCGCCTGCGTGACGCGTTCGATCCCGATGGCGTCGCGAACCCACAAAAGGTGCTCCCGCGCGGCAGCCGGTGCGGTGAGCTCCAGCGCGTCCCGGAGGGAACGTGGGTATGAACGCGCCTGGTCCCGTCGTCGCGCCTGTCGGCGCCCGAACCCACTGGGAGGTCGGTGGCCCGCCGTCGGAGGGCGCGGTCGAGGTGCGCGCGCCGGCGGGCGTCATCACCTACGAGCCGGCCGACATGACGGTCACCGTCGGCGCGGGCACGAGCTTCGACACGCTCGACCGCGCCCTGGCCGAGCACGGGCAGGAATGCGCGCTCGATCCGCGCTCGCGCGACGCGACGATCGGCGGGATCCTCGCGTGCGGCCTGTCGGGTCTCCGCCGGCTGCGGCACGGACCGCTGCGCGACCACGTGCTCGAGGTGCGCTTCGAGACCGGCGACGGCCGATTGGTGAAAGGCGGCGGTCCGACGGTGAAGAACGTCACCGGCTACGACCTTCCGCGCCTGTTCGTCGGTTCGCTGGGCACGATCGGCGTGCTCCAACAGGCGACGTTGCGGTGCCGGCCCCGGCCCCCGCGGGCGCGCTGGTTCGCCGGTTCCGGGGCGGGCGGCTCGTTTCGACCGTCGGCACGCTTGTGGAACGGGGTGCGCGAAGCGGTGCTGTTCGAAGGAGTCGACGCCGACGTCGACGCCCAGGGCCAGGGACTCATCGCGCTCGACGGCGCGCCCGCGATTCCTGACGGGGCGCACCGCGGTCGCATCTCGGTCGCGCCCGGGCGTGTCCGCGCGTGCGCCGCCGCGCTCGACGGACGCGTTCGTTGGTGCGCGGAGATCGGCGTCGGCACGGTGCACATCGCCGCCGACGAATCGGACGCGCTGACACACGCTCGGTCCGTTGCACACGCGCACGGGGGCTGGATGCTCCGAGAGGCCGGCGGACCATCCGGCGACGACGGCTACGGGTGCGCACTCCCGAACGCGCCCCTGATGCGGCGCGTGAAGGACGCATTCGATCCCGGATGGAGGCTCAATCCGGGTCGGATGCCCTTGGGTGAGCCGTGATCTCATGAGCGGGCCCCTGCAGCTCGATGCCGATTCGTTGAACGCGTGCGTCTCGTGCGGTCTCTGTCTCCCGCACTGTCCGACCTACCGGGTGACAGGCCGCGAGATCGCCTCACCGCGCGGACGAATCGCCGCGATGCGCGCCGTCGAGGCGCACGAGGCACCGATCGACGACGCGTTCCGCTCGGCCATGGAGGAATGCGTCTCGTGCCGGGGCTGCGAGGCGGCGTGCCCGTCGGACGTGCAGTTCGGGCAGCTCATGGAGGCGACGCGCGCGGCGCTCCCTCCGCCGCGATCGCACGGGCGACGGGTCGCGGAGTGGCTCGGCTACCGGGTCGTGCTCCCGCGCCACTGGCTCCTTGTCGCGTGCACCTGGGTCGCGTGGGCCGGACAACGCCTTCGCCTCGTTCCCGTGCGCTTCGGGCTGCCCCGGCTGTCGGCCAGGTCCCTCGCGAGATCTTTGGAGGTCCCGATCGGCGGCCACCCGGACGCGTGGCTGTTCACCGGCTGCGTCATGGACGCATGGTTGCGCGATACGCACCGCTCGGCCGCCCGCGTGATGCGGGCGACAGGTGTGCGCGTCGCGCGACCTCCCACGAGCGCCGCGTGCTGCGGCGCGTTGCATCTGCACGCGGGTCGCGCGGCGGAGGCGCGTGCGCTGGCGATACGCGTGATGACGGCGATGCCGGGCGACGCGCCGATCGTCGTCGACAGCGCCGGATGCGGCGCGGCAATGAAGGAATACGGGGAACTCCTGGGCTCAGCCGGCGCGCACGCGTTCAGCGAACGCGTGAAGGACTTCTCCGAGTGGCTCGCGCTCCAGCCCGCGCTACCCGTGCGCCCCGCCGGCACCTCGGTCGTCGTCCAAGACCCGTGTCACCTCCGGCACGTACAGAAGACACACGGCGCGGTGCGGACCGTGCTGGCCTCCGCGTACGAGCTCGTCGAAACCGCCGACGACGGCCTGTGCTGCGGGGCCGGCGGCGCATACTCGGTGACGCAGCCCAAGCTCTCCCGTCGGATCCTCGATCGCAAGGTCGACGCGCTGCGGGAAGCGGCCGGGAAGCCGGACCCGATCGTCGCCTCGGCCAATCCCGGTTGCATGGTCCAGCTCCGCGGCGCGGGCATCGACGCCCGCCATCCGGCCGACTTGATTGCGGAGGTACTCGATGAATGATCGCCTGGAGCAGATCGCCGAACGACTCGCGGCGATCGAAGAGGAGCTCCGCGATCTCGCCTACGAACGGCTCGCCGAGGTCGCCCGATCTCCCGACAGCGATGCCGGCGCCGCCGCGGCCTTGCAGGAGAGACGGCTGCTGCAGGCGCGCCGCGCCATCGCCAAGGCGATCGGCGCGCTGGCGCCGTCGCCGGCAGACGAGGACGCATGAGACGGTTATTCGGGTTCGTTCAGCCGATCGATCAGCTCGCGTAGACGCGAGTAGGAACGACGATCGAACCGCATGCGCACGCGGGCGAGGTCGGGCACGTCGTCGTCGCCGATCTCGGCCTTGCTCGTCGCCGTGACCTCGATCCGCCCGCTCGCGAGGATGTCTGCGAACTCGCGATTGAGGGCCTCGAGCCGAGCCGGCCCCGGAAGGCGCTGCATGCGCAACACGAGATCGCCCTCGACGAACCGCAACGAGTGGTAGTTCCGGTAGAAACCGGTGATCTCGGCGAGCGCGACGGAAGCGTCGTCGGTGATCTTCACGAGCCGCAGGTCCTCCGGCGAGATATACCCGCGAGCGCGCAGCTCACGTTCGACGACCTGCATCCAGCTCAGCCAGAACGTGCCTCCGGGGACGTCGAGGAGCACGATCGGGGCGGGCGGGGCCTTTCCGGTCTGGACGAGGGTGAGCAGCTCGAAGCCCTCGTCGAGCGTGCCGAAGCCTCCGGGCAAGAGCACGAACGCGTGCGCTTCCTTGACGAACGTCACCTTGCGGGTGAAGAAGTAGCGGAAGCTGACGAGCTTCGGATCGTCCGCCAGGAACTGCGTCGAGGCGGCCTCGAAGGGCAGCCGGATGCTCACGCCGAACGAGTTGGCCGCACCGGCGCCTTCGATTCCGGCCTCCATGATTCCCGGCCCCGCGCCCGTGATCACCATCCAATCGGCGAGCGCGAGCTCGCGCGCGAGCGCGACGGTCTGCTCGTACAGCGGATCGTCGCGGCGCGTACGCGCGGATCCGAAGATCGCGGCCTTGCGCGCCGCGCGGTACGGCTCGAAGACCGCGAACGCGTAACGCATCTCCTTCAGCGCCGCGTTGGCGATCTTCAGATCGCCACGCGTCGCGCGATCGCGTGCCAGGCGAACTGCGGACACGATGAGCTCGAAGACGAGGTCGGCGTCGTTGACGTCGCCGATCTTGGCGATCAGCTGGTCGATGTCCTGATCGATCTCGGGATCGCCGGTGCGATACCGCGGGAGCCGCGCCACCGCCCGGTCAGCCTCCGAGGACCGGCCGCGCGAGTTCGGCGAGGACCGCGACCGGCCGGGGGCCCAGGTGCGAGATCACCTCGGCCGCCGCGAGCGAGGCGAGCCGCCCGCAGGTTGCGAGCTCGTAGCCGTGGGTCAGCCCGTACAGGAAGCCGGCCGCGTACAGGTCGCCGGCGCCGGTCGTGTCGACCACCGCAACCGGATGCGCGTCGATGACGTGGACCTCTTCGCCGGCGACGATCACCGAGCCGTGCGCACCCCGGGTCAGCGCGGCGATCGCGCAATGACCGCGCACGCGGTGCAGAGCCTCGTCGAACGTGTCGACCTCGTAGAGCATCGTTATCTCGTGCTCGTTCGCGAACAGGATGTCGACGTCGCGCTCGATCAGTTCGAGGAACTCGTCGCGATGCCGTTCGACGCAGAAGGGATCGGAGAGCGTGAGCGCGACGCGCTGGTCGGCCCGATGGGCGATCGCCGCCGCGCGCCGTACGGCCTGCTTCGCGGCGGGCGGATCCCACACGTAGCCTTCGAGGTAGGTGACAGCCGCGCTCGCGACCAGCGCCTCGTCGATGTAGCTCTCGTCGAGCTCCGCGCCCGCGCCCAGAAACGTGCACATCGTGCGCTCGGCGTCGGGTGTGACGATCACGAGACAGCGTCCGGTCGGAGCGCCGGTGACGGCGACGGGCGCCTCGAAATGCACGCCCACGCTGCGCAGGTCGTGCGAGAAGACCTTGCCGAAGGCGTCGTCGGACACCCGGCCGATGTAGGCCGCGCGGCCGCCGAACGACGCGACTCCCGAAGCGGTGTTCGCGGCCGACCCGCCCGAGATCTCGGTGGCCGGCCCCATCTCGGCGTAGATCTCGTCCGACCGCGCCTCGTCGACCATGGTCATCGCGGCGCGCTCGATGCCGGTCCGGGTGACGAAGTCGTCGTCGGCGAAGGCGAGCACGTCGACCAGCGCGTTGCCGATGGTCAGCACGTCGAAGC
>JALYLU010000142.1 GCA_030774075.1 Actinomycetota bacterium
GCGGGATCTCGACCGAGGACGCCGTCTCCATGATCGTCAACGGCTTCTGCAAGCAGGTCTTCAAGGAGCTCCCGATGGAGTTCGCCGTCGAGGCGCAGAAGCTTCTGGGCGTCAGCCTCGAAGGATCGGTGGGATGAACCGTAGCAACGTCGTGGTCGCCCGGGCGGGGACAAGCCCCGCCCCTACAGAACTGATGACTGAAAACCGTCTAGCACTTCTTCAAATCGAGAATCTCCACGCCTCGGTCGCAGGCAATCCAATCCTCCGCGGCGTCGACATGACCGTCCGGCCTGGCGAGGTGCACGCCATCATGGGCCCGAACGGTTCCGGCAAGTCGACGCTCGCCAACACCCTTCTCGCCAGCCCCGAGTACGTCGTGACGGCGGGGCGCATTCTGCTCGACGGCGCGGACATCACCGATCTGCCGACCGACGAGCGCGCCCGGCGTGGCCTGTTCCTGGGGTTCCAGCACCCCGAGGAGATCCCCGGCGTGTCGGTGCTCAATTTCTTGCGCCAGGCGATCGCCCGCCGCAAGGGGATCGACGACTTCTCCGTGCTGGAGGTGCGCCTCAGCCTCATCGAGTGGACGAAGCGGCTGGGAATGGACAGCCGGTTCCAGGAGCGGTACCTGAACGAGGGTTTCTCGGGGGGCGAGAAGAAGCGCAACGAGGTCCTGCAGATGGCGATGATGGAGCCCGACGTGGCGGTGCTCGACGAAACCGACTCCGGGCTCGACATCGACGCGCTCCGCCAGGTCGCGGCCGGCATCGCCGAGGTCCGCAGGACGCGCCCGCGCCTCGGAATCCTCGCGATCACGCACTACCAACGGCTCCTCGAGCATCTCGTTCCCGACGTGGTTCACGTCCTCGTCGACGGCCGCATCGTCGCGACCGGCGGGCCCGAGATCTCACTCGAGGTCGAAGCGCGTGGTTTCGAAGCCTTCCGAGCGCACGAGGAGGCGCCGGTATGACCGCGCTCGACGTCGCGACCGTCAAGCGAGACTTCCCGATCCTCGAGCGCAAGGTGAACGGCAAGCGCCTCGTATACCTCGATTCCGCGTCATCGGCCCAGAAGCCGGTCGCGGTCCTCGACGCGATGGACGACAGCTACCGGCGCCACTACGCAAACATCCACCGCGGCGTCTACACGATCGCGGAGGAGGCGACCGCCGCGTTCGAGGCCGCCCGGCGCAAGGTTGCACGCTTCGTCAACGCCCCCCACGCGGAGGAGATCGTCTTCACCCGCAACGCGACCGAGTCGATCAACCTGGTCGCGTACTCGTGGGCACGCGCCAACCTGCATGCCGGCGACGCGATCGTGCTGTCGCACATGGAGCACCACGCCAACGTCGTTCCATGGCAGATGCTCGCGGCCGAACGAGGCGTGGAGCTGCGGTGGATCCCGCTGACCTCCGACTTCCGCTTGGATCTCTCGAATCTCGAGGCGCTGCTCCATGGCGCACGGCTGCTCGCCATCAGTGCCATGTCGAATGTGCTCGGCACCCTGAACGACATCCGTCCGCTCGCCGACGCCGCGCACGCGCACGGCGCGCTCGCACTGGTCGACGCGTGCCAGTACGTGCCTCACGTCGCGACCGACGTGCAGCACTGGGACGCCGACTTCATCGCGTTCTCCTCCCACAAGCTGTGCGGGCCCACCGGGATCGGCGCGCTGTGGTCGCGCCTCGAGCTGCTCGAAGCGATGCCCCCGTTCCTCGGAGGCGGCGAGATGATCCGCGACGTCCGGCTCGACGGCTTCACCACCAACGACGTGCCGTGGAAGTTCGAGGCAGGAACGCCGGCGATCGTCGAGGCGGTCGGCTTCGGCGCCGCGGTCGACTACGTCTCCGCGTTGGGGATGGACGCGGTGCGCGCCCACGAAGTCTCGCTCACCGGCTACGCGCTCGAGGCGCTCCGCGATCGCTTCGGCGAGAGCCTCACGATCTACGGTCCGACCGACCTCGATCGCCGAGGCGGCGCCGTGTCGTTCCTGTTCGACGGGATCCACGCGCACGACGTGAGCCAGGTTCTCGACGAGGACGCGGTGTGCGTACGAGCCGGCCACCATTGCGCGAAGCCGCTGATGCGTCAGCTCGGCGTCCCGGCCACAACGCGAGCCTCGTTCTACGTGTACAACGACGAAGCCGACGTCGACGCGCTGATCGAAGCGCTGGCGAAGGCCCAGAAGTTCTTCGCGGTTTAGGATCGCAGCAGATGGCCGGCATCGAAGACCTGTACCGCGAGATCATTCTCGACCACTACCGATCGCCTCGTAACCGCGGCGAGCTTCCGGTTCCGCCCGCACACAAGGTCGAAGGCTTCAATCCCCTGTGCGGCGACGAGGTCGTGTTGTACCTCGACGTCGATCCGGAGTCGGACACCGTGCGGGACGTCAAGATCGCCGGGCAGGGCTGCTCGATCAGCCAGGCGTCTACCTCGATGATGAGCGCGGCAGTGAAGGGCCGGCCGCTCGCCGAGGTCCGCAAGCTCATCCGCGCGTTCAAGGCGCTGATGTCGATCCACGAGTCGAAGCTCGAAGGCGACGGCGAAGGCGACGGAAGCGACCTGGCCGCGGAGCTGGCAGGGGTGCGGCTGGGCGACCTCGAGGCACTCCAAGGCGTCGTGAAGTTCCCTGTCCGGATCAAGTGCGCGACGTTGGCGTGGAATACCCTCCAACAGGCGCTCGACGAAACGGCGCAGGCTCAGGCGTGACGACACGCCGTCCGAGCGGCGCGGAGTGGCGTCGGTCACACCCCGCCGCATTTGCCCGCCCATTTGCCAGACGATTTGGTGGTTTCCCGGGAACTCGACTGCTCTACTGGGCGTTGCACTGACAGTGGTGCGGGGCGGCTACGCTGACCGTTCAGAGCAGGAGGACCGACGTGGACCAGGCTGGGATCGTCACGATCATCGACGAGGCGCTTGAGCGCTTCGCGTCCCGGGACCTGATCGGCTCCTCGGAGGTCGTGGACTTTCTCCTCGACCTGCGCAGTGCTGTCGTGTCCGACGCCGCGCTCGCCGCGTTGATCGAATCCGAGACCGAGCCCGCACACTGAGACGGTTTTCGTCGGGGCGACACACGGCCCTGTATCGACGGGATCGTCCGGTAGCATTGGACGCCGGTGGAAGCTGACGGGACACCCAAGGACGAGGTGTCCGACGACATCGACCGTGCCACACGTCTCGCCTACCGACGCGGCAGCTGGAGGCGACGCGCGGTCGTGACGGCGGTGGCGGTCGCAGTCATCGTGGCCGGTGCAACCGGGACCTACGCCGTGATAGCCAACTCGCAGCAGGCGTCGGGCGCGGCGCCCCGGCCGGCCGGATCCACGTTGCCCGCGGCACCGAGTACGAAGCGCTCCACGACCACGACCACCGTGGCGCGGACGACGACCACCACGATTCCCCCGGTCACGCAGCCGAAGGACCAAGTGCTGCCGTCGCCGGGAAGCGGGCTCCGCCAGGGGAACCGCGGATCGAGCGTCTTCATCTACGAAGCCCGCCTGAAGGCGCTGCATTTCGATCCGGGCCCCGTCGACGACGTCTTCGACCAGGACACGCGGTACGCGGTCTCGACGGTGCAGAAGTACTTCGGGCTCCCGCGCACCGGCGTGATCGACGCGGCTGTGCAGCTCGTGCTCACGCATTTCGTGTACACACCCGCCGAGCCCAAGAGCGAACCCGACCGCGTCGAGATCGACCTCGACAAGCAGGTGCTCACGCTCTACCAGGGCTGGCAGCCACAGTTGCTGACCACGACCTCGACCGGCAGCGGTGAACACTTCTGCGGCGGGGTCGACGGCTGCCAGTACGCCATCACTGCAGCGGGACACTTCCACTTCTACCAGCTCATACGCGGCTGGCAGAAGGGAAAGCTCGGGACGATGTGGAACCCGTACTACTTCAACGGCAGCGATGCGATCCACGGCCTGCAGTCGGTCCCGAACTACCCGGCTTCGCACGGGTGCGCCCGCATCCCGATGCACATCGCGAACTACTTCTACACGCTCGTCCACCAGGGCGAGTCGGTGTTCGTGTTCGGTACACCGAAGCGTGCCGGAAACGGGTACGTCGGTCCTGCCCCCACCGCGCCGCCGACCACGACGACGACCGCGAAGAAGCCGACGCCCACCACCGTCGCCCGGACGACAACACCAACAACCGCGAAGAAGCCGACGCCCACCACCGTCGCCCGGACGACAACACCAACAACCGCCAAGTAGCCGACGTCCTGCGCTCCCGCGCCGCGGGGGCGAAGTATGCCTCGACTACGCGAGCGGGTCGGCGAAGGGATTCGAGGCGATGGTGGGGTCGCCGAACGGGTCGGCCTCTGGGAGGGGACGCACAACCGTGAGCTCGTCGATGCCGAGCTCGGCCGCGATGCCTTCGTAACCGGTGCGCTCCAACTCGTCGGCGAGCTCCGGACCACCGCTCCTGACGATGCGACCGGCGAGGAAGACATGCACGTGATCGGGTCGCAGCTCTGCCAGCAGTCGGGCGTAGTGCGTGATCGCGAGAACGCCGACATGCCGTTCACGAGCGAGTGCATACACCCGCCGCGCGACGTCGCGCATCGCGTCGACGTCGAGGCCGGAATCGATCTCGTCGAGCACTGCGAACTTCGGTTCGAGAACGGCGAGCTGCACCGTCTCGGCGCGCTTCTTCTCGCCGCCGGAGAACTCGGTGTTCACGCCGCGGCCCAGGAGCTCGTCGGGCACCCCGAGCGTGCGTGCCTCGGCGACGACCCGGGCGTGCAGATCGGCGCGCGGCGCGCCACGCGCGTCCAAGGCCGCGCCGACAACCTCTTCGAGCGGTACGCCTGGGACCTCGACCGGATACTGCATCGCGAGGAAGAGCCCGCGCTGCGCGCGCTGCCACGTGGGGAGGCCCAGGAGCTCCTCGCCGTCGATCGAGACCGAACCGTGTGTCACCTCGTAGTCGCCGCTGCCCATCAGCGCGTGGGCGAGCGTCGACTTTCCGGAGCCGTTCGGACCCATCATTGCGTGCACCTCGCCGGTGCGCACCTTCAGGTCGACGCCCCGCAGGATCTCGTGCCGGGCGACGGTCGCGTGAAGATCGGTGACCTGCATCACGTGGTCGGCACTCACGGCAGCACCACCGAGACGTCGTCGCCGTCGACTTGCGTGGCGTACACGGGAACTGGCTGCGTGGCCGGGAGTGTCTGCGGCTCGCCGGTGACCAACGAGAAGGTCGAGCCGTGCTTCGGGCACTCGATCTCGCGCTCGTCCTCCCACACGTCACCCTCGGAAAGCGAGTAGTCGGCGTGCGAACAGCGATCGGCGAGCGCGTAGAAGTCGTCGCCGATGCGCACGAGCGCGATCCGATGCGTGTCCACGTCGAAGCGGCGGGCGGTGCCCGGCGCGAGGTCGTCACGCGCGCAAAGGCGCACGATCTCCCCAACCATCATCGCCTCGCCCGCGCGTGCTCGAGCTTGTCGACGACCGACCGCCGCAGACCACGCGTGAGGGCGCCGACGGGAAGTCGTTCGAACACGTCGTCGAAGAATCCGAGCACGATCAATCGCTCGGCCTCCTCGGGCGGGATGCCGCGCGACTCGAGGTAGTAGAGCTGCTCGTCGTCGATCGGTCCGACGGTCGACGCGTGCGAGCAGCGGACGTCGTTCGCCTCGATCTCGAGGTTCGGGATCGACTCCGCGCTCGCGCCCTCGGTGAGCACGAGATTTCGGTTGGTCTGCGACGCGTTGGCCTTCTTCGCGGCGGGACGCAGGTGGACGAGGCCCGAGTAGACCGAACGGGCCGTGTCCTCGACCGCCCCCTTGAACAGCAGGTCGCTGCGGGTGTTCGGCGCGTCGTGGTCCTGCAGCGTCCGGAAGTCGAGCATCTGCTGCCCGTCGCCGAAGTAGACCGCGAGCTGGTCGCTCTCGGCACCCTGTCCCGTGAGCAGAGCCTCACTGCGCAGGCGCGCGTAGTCACCGCCGAGCGCAACCGCCGACGTGCGCAGGGTCGCGTCGCGGCCGACATGCGCGCGTAGCAGGCCGAGATGCCAGGTGCGCGTGCCGTGCTCCTGAACGGTCAGATAACGCAGGTGCGCGTTGTCGTCGACGAGCAGCTCGGTGACCGCGTCGACGAGGTGGTCGGTCTGCGGAGAGCCGAACCGATCGAGCACGGTTGCCTCCGCGCCGTCGCCCAGCGCCACGAGCGTGTGCGGGAACGACGCGCGCGCGTCACCTTCGCACCAATGGAGGACGAGAATCGGATCCTCGACCACGACTCCCGCGGGAACGTGCACGAACGCGCCACCGGCGAGGAAGGCGTCGTGCAACACCGTGAAGGCGTCCTCGGATGCACCGGACGCGCGCCCGATGAGCGTCGAGACGAGATCGTCCTCACACGTGGCGATCCCGCAGGCCCGCACGCCTTTCGCCTCGAGCGAAGCATCGAGCTCGTGATGGACGACCCGGCCGTCGCGCACGACGATCATGCCCGCGTGCTTGCCGGCTTCCGCGGCCCAGGGGCCACCGCCGGGCGCGCGCTCGTCACCCGGCGCCCCGAGTTCCTCGACCGCGAACGGGCGGTACCGATCGAGGTCGAGTTGATCGATGCGCGAGTAGCGCCAGATCTCTTCCGACGGCGTCGGCCAAGCCACCTCCGCGAGCCGTTCGACCGCCGCCAACCGCCGGCGGACCAACCACTCCGGCCCTCCGAGCGCGCGCGCAGCATCGGCTGTGAACGCGGCGGTCATCTCCTAGCCGACCGCGCCTTCCATGTTCAGCTCGATGAGACGCGACAACTCGACCGCGTACTCCATCGGGAGCGTTTTCGTGATCGGTTCGATGAAGCCGTTCACGATCATCGCGGTGGCCTGTTGTTCGCTCAACCCTCGACTCTGGAGGTAGAAGAGCTGGTCGTCGCCGACCTTCGAGACCGTCGCCTCGTGGCCGATGCGCGCGTCCTTCTCCTCGATCTCCATGTAGGGGTAGGTGTCGCTGCGCGACTCCTCATCGAGGATCAGGGCGTCGCACCGCACGTGGCTCTTCACGTTGTGTGCGCCCTCTTCGACTCTGACCAGGCCGCGGTAGGTCGTGCGCCCGCCGTCCTTGCTGATCGACTTCGAGTCGATGATCGAAGTCGTCTCGGGCGCGGCGTGCGTCATCTTGGCGCCGGCGTCCTGGTGCTGTCCCGCGCCCGCGTAGGCAACCGACAGCACTTCGCCGTGCGCCTTCGGACCGGTCATGACGACCGCCGGGTACTTCATCGTGAGCTTGGAGCCGAGGTTGCCGTCGATCCACTCGACGGTCGCCTCGGTTTCTGCACGGGCGCGCTTGGTCACGAGGTTGTAGACGTTCGGCGACCAGTTCTGGATCGTCGTGTAACGGATGCGCGCACCGGGCTTGGCGATGAGCTCCACCACAGCCGAGTGCAGCGAGTCGTTCGTGTAGACGGGAGCCGAGCAACCCTCGACGTAGTGCACCGACGCGCCTTCGTCGGCGATGATCAACGTGCGCTCGAACTGGCCTGCGCTCTCGGCGTTGATGCGGAAGTACGCCTGCAACGGCATGTCGACGTGCACGCCCGGCGGCACGTAGATGAACGAGCCGCCCGACCACACCGCGGAGTTGAGCGCGGCGAACTTGTTGTCGCCGGGCGGGATGACCGTACCGAAATACTTCTGCACGATCTCGGGGTAGTCGATGAGCGCCTGGTCCATGCTCGTGAAGAGGATGCCGCGACTTTCGAGGTCCTCACGGTTCTTGTGGTACACGACCTCGGAGTCGTATTGACTCGTGACACCCGCGAGGAACTTGCGCTCGGCTTCCGGAATGCCGAGTTTCTCGTAAGTGGCCTTCATCTCTTCGGGGAGCATGTCCCAGTCGGAGACGGCACCCTGCGTGGGCTTCAAGTAGTAGTAGATGTCGTCGAAGTCGATGGTCGGCATGTTCTTCGCGAACCAGTCGAGCATCGGCTTGCGCTCGAACCGCTTCAACGCGTTCAGCCGGAACTTCGTCATCCACTCCGGCTCGGACTTGTGGTACGAGATGTCGCGGACGACCTGCTCGTTGAGGCCCTTCTTCGGCGTGACGGCATAGCTCTCGGTGTCGTGCCAGCCGAGCTTGTACTTGCCCAGATCGATGCCCGAAACGGCCATCGGCACACGCCTCCTCAGGTCCCGACCGGGTGCGGGGGCGTGGCGGAAGCCGGCCCCGGCGGTCGGATAATTAACACTACGACCATAGTAACAATCCCGGCGGGCGGGACCAACCCGGTCGTGGGGGCGGGCTGGGGGTCAGGGCTGGGGGTCAGGGAGCCCCGGTCGTGGTCGTCGCCGCAGCCGGGGCCGTGGTCGATGACCTCGGCACCGTGGTCGAGGTGGCGCCCGCGGGTCGCAACTTCGCCACCGCGGCCTGTACGTCGGCCTGGGCGGCCCGGATATGTGCCTGGTAGCTCGCGAGGTCGCGGTTTGCCAACGCGGTGTTGGCCGCGTCGAACTCGTTTTGCGCCGACTGGAGGAGTTGGTTCGCAGATGCGTTCGCGGGCGGCACGGTCGTCGGCGTTCCCGGCACCGTGGTGGTGGTCGTCGTCGTCGTCGATCCAGTACCGCCGGTGGTGATGGACTTCACACCTCCCGACGTCTGCAAACGCGTGGGATCGCCGCTCAAGAGCGCGGTGACCGCGTCGGTCATGTCGTATCCGAGCACCGCGCGCTGGCCCACTGCCGCCGCGACGAACTCGTAACGCGGAAACGTCGTGCTTCCCTCACCGAGAATCCACACCGGCCGGACGTACATGATCGCGTCGCCGATCGGGAGCAACTGCACATCACCCTGGATCACCCGCGAACCCTGGCTGCCGAGCAGGGTGAACTGGCTGCTGATGAACTGATCCGATTGGATGAGCGTCGCCGCCTGACTCGGCGACGGCGCGGAGGTATTGGGAACCTCGTACACCACGAGCTTGCCGTAGTTGTTGCCGTCTGATCGTGCGAACACGAACGCCGACAGGATGCCGCCCTTGAGGCGCGGCGTGAACGACCTCCCGAGCACGAACTCCTGCGGCGACGGCGTCTGCTGGTCGGGTGCCTTCGGTAACGCCAACGTGAGATAGAGCGGATTGATCGGGCTGCCGGACGGCAGAAGCGTGGTGTTGCGTCCGCCGTTGTTGGCACTCGCGACCGCGGACGCGACCGGTGCGGCGCTCGACGTGTCGGGGCTCGGGGCGATGTCCCAGATCGCCTGCTTGTTGAAGTATTGGACCGGGTCGGTGATGTGGTAAAGCGCGTACTGCTCGGTCTGGGCGCTGAAGATGTCTTCCGGGTAGCGCATGTGGGCGCGCAGGCCGGCCGGCATGGTGCTCAGGTCTTGGAACAGCTCGGGGAACGCCTTGCGGTACGTCTTGATGATCGGATCGACGGAGTCGACGACGTAGAAGTGAACCTTTCCGTCGTACGCATCGACGGTCGCCTTCACCGAGTTGCGCACGTAGTTGAAGTCGGTGTCGAGCCCGCTGCCCGGCGGCTCGGCCGGGTGAAGAGACTGCGAGTACGGGTAGTTGTCGGTGGTGGTGTACGCGTCGAGCACCCACTGGACGCGCCCGCCGACGATGACGGGGTACGGGTCGGCGTCGTACTTGAGGAACGGTGCGATCGTCTGCACG
>JALYLU010000143.1:0-7622 GCA_030774075.1 Actinomycetota bacterium
TGCGTATGATCCGCGCCGCGATGTGCAAGATCCGGTAGCGCAAGGTGCGCGGCGCGCAGCGTGCGAGCTTGCCGGTGAAGCAGATCCGCTGTGTCCAGACCAACAGGTCAGCGGCGGCGAGGGTCACCTCCATCCACGCCGCGTTCGCGTCGAAGCTGGTGAACGGCATCCGTTCGATGCCAGTGTCTTTGAGGTTCTTGATCCGGTTCTCGACATTGCCGTGTCGGCGATCGCCGTGTCCAGGGCGGCGTTGACCCGGGCGGTGATCGAGAATTCGCAGTTGCGCTCCGCCTGATAGGCGTCGGGGAGCTGATCGATCGCGAGGTCGACCACGGCGAGCTGATCAGCACCCGAGTTCGCGGTCGCGTTGCCGGGCCGCAAGACCCAGCCAGCGCTTCGCCGGAATGATCCGCGAAGCACAACATCGGATGGAACCCGTAGCCGCCCTTGAAATGCGACGCCGCCCGCTCCTTGTGCTCGGAGTGGATCTCGAGCAGCGACGCGTCGACATCCAAGATCAGCGTCTTCGGTGGCCGCCGCGGCATCCGGCCAAGCCCTCAGCATCGATCGCGTCGAAGGTCCGCCAAATCGTGGGTGATGACGCGACCTCGCCGTTGTCGAGCCGCGTTATGTCGCCCAGAACCTCATACCCGGCGCTGAGCAATTCTGCGGACGCTGTTTCCACATCGTCAACCCGGAGTCGAGGGCTATCGCTCCGTTGTACCCAGCTCCACGTAAGCTGAGTCGAAGGTCCATCAAGAGCCCGAGCTGCCGGCGACGGGTTCCAGGGCGACCGAGGAGCTTTCAGCGCGCGTCGCCTAGCGTGACCGACGCCACACGGAGTAGACGATGGGATCTGGCGACAAGAGGCAGCGGCGCGAGCGTCGGCTTAAGCAGAAGCGTCAACGAGAGCGAGAGTGGCAGGCCAGCAAATCGGCAGGGGACGTGCCGCGCGCCTCGCCGCTGATCGTCGTTCAGGATACGACGCCGTGGTTGCGAAGGCAGGTCTCACGATACGATCTACGCGAAGCGTACGGTTCGGCGATCGTTTCGGATCTCACGTCTCGTGCTGGCTTTCCCGGTTGCGACGGGGTGCGTACCGTCGTCTCGGGAGAAGAGGCGGAACCGCACCTTCACTCGCTCCGCGACGGGCTTGAGGCGATTGCGAGCGAGATCGCTAATCGACACTCGCGTGCGGCGTGGCTTTGGTACTTGAGGCGTCTTCGTGGCCAGTTCAATCTCAACAGGCTGGAATCGACCGAGCGATACTGTCAAGCTCTTTCGGAAGCGCTTTCCGCGGTGTCGACGAGTCCGAACCCTCACTATGAGGTAAACGTACGCCCGAAGATTCATCTCGTTTTTCCGGTGGACGACGATGCCGTCCGTGACATCGACGAACTCTGCTCGATCGCTAGGTTGCTCTATGTCGTTCACAGCGAGATTCGTTGGGCGGGGAAAGGCAGCGACATAGTGTTCAGTGCCGCGGCGCTACCCCGCGCTGATCCCGCGGAAGAGCTTCAGACGGCGGTTAGGTTGGTTGACGAGCGCGGCGGCCGCACGTCGTATTTAGCCGGCGCGGGTCTTGCCGCGAACCCGAGCCGTCGCGTGCCGCATAGCGCCATCGCGTCAACGATTCCGCTGGCGGGGTTCGCCGATAGCTCAGAGCGAGCTCCGGCATGGCTCGGTGGTCCCAAGGCGCCTCCGGGGTGCGGCTTCGACTTGGTGGATCTCGGCGATGACGTTGTACGCGACCCGAACCTTCCGGTTGAGCTGCGATGGCCCGTGGGCCTCGCTGAACTCATTGTTCTGCATTTGTGTTCGTATCATCGCTGGTTCTCGGAGTCCGCCGGATCAGGCGACGTCTATCGGAAATTTGGCTATTACCTTGTCCCGCATTCACTCTTGGTCAACAGTTGTGACGCCTGGATCGAAGAACTGCGAAGGGGCGGGCTTGGTGGGCTGATGCCTGCATCCGTAGTTCCTAAGTCGGGCGAAGCGTTGTTGGCCACACTAGGAGCGATTCCGCCTCGTTTCTTGCCACCGTTCTCGGGTTCCGCCGTTCAATCACTTGGTGACTTTGCGATGGTCGACCTCGTCGGCGCGTCGAGGTGTCTGATGGAGATGTTGCGTCGTCCGGCCGAGGGCGATGAATCGGTCAACGTGTGGTCGAACACCTTTGAGCTCCACGTACAACGCATGATCGATGCTACCCAATGGAAGCCAATGCGGGATCTTGCCGCTCTTCGAGGCGTCACACTCCGCCGCGGCGGGACGGCGCTCACAGACATCGACGCCATAGGCGCGCTTGGCGACACACTACTGGCGGTGTCGTGCAAGAGCGTTCCATTTCGGGTCGACTACGACGCGGGCAAGTTCCAAGCCGTCCGCAATGTCCGAACCACTTGTGAGGAGGCAGAAGCGGATTGGAAGACGAAGATGACCGAACTAGAAGACAACCCCGTTGGCGACAACTTTGACCTGAGTGGCTATAGGCGCATTTTGGGTGTTGTAGTGCTTCCGTTTCCTCCGTTCCTGGTCTCCAGCGAGACGACGCGGTTCGCGGCACCAGGCCTTCGAGTAGTGTCCTCGGCGAACGAGCTTCACGATTGGTGCGACTCGGCGGACGTGAGCGCGTAGCTACACGACCGTGCGCGAGGTGAGCAACACGTCCGCGCTGTTGTGAACGCGCCGAACCGGTGGTGAGATAGATGCATGAGGCGCGATCTGACTTTCGTTCGTTTACGCAGCCGATTGGAGATCCACCCGACCGAACTCGACCCCTCGATTCCACGTTCCTGCGGTATGCCACGCGGCATTACCAACATGCGGTTGGGGATCGCTTCGAGCGGCGACGTCGTTCTCCAACCCGCCGGGAGCCGAGGTAGATGTTCACGTCCTCACTGGCCATCGTTACGCATACCAGGGATCGCCTTCCATCCCGAGCGAACGACTTCTCCCGATCCGATCTCGCACGTCGCTCGCGGCGGTTTCTGCGGTTTGACGCCCGATCACGGCCCGCGACTACCGGCCGGTTCTGCTTCCTACGCTGCCGTGCGACTTCTCCGTCGTTGTCTCTTACGCGTTGGTGATGGGCGGGTCGCCTTGTGGTCTAGCGAATCGGGTTGGCGCGGACTCGTCACCCGGACTGACTTCCGCCTTCGAGTGACATTCCGTCGACGCTGAACTCTTCGAAAGCATCGCGGCGCACAGTCGGCGCTCGCTGCCTTGCGGATTACCGCTGACCGACAGCTATCCCTTGTGCCCCACGTCCATCGGCACTACCGTCCCTCGCCCGTGGATACCAATCGCAAGAACGCCGCGATTGCGCTTGTCGTTGTCGCAGCTCTGATCCTGGGTTACGCGATCTACAACAATTGGAAGACCGATACGGCGACGTGTGTCCTGACAACGGCAGCAATCGGAATTGTTGCTGCCGACGCGCATTCCGGAAAGAGTGCGAGTGAGCTCGTTGCCGCTGCGGCACTTCCCCTCGTATGTCAGCCGCTCGTCGACCAACTCCTGAAGCAGCCCAACACGCAAGTAACCTTCACCCTTCAGCTGCCGACCGGAAGCACCACTCCACAGACTGCCGTCTTCGGGAGCGATCTACTGAAACAGCGGAGTCCACTCCCAGTGGGAACGTCCGGCCGACAGCAGGCCTGCGCCGGTTGGGCATACCAAGCCCTTTACAACATGTGCGTTGAGGGAATATTGGATCCCACTCGCTAGTTGGACCGTGCCCTCGGCGGCGTCCGCTACTCCAACCGCCATCGGCTCCTCGGTCGACGCGATACGCATGCGGGTTCGGGGTTCATCGCAACGCTTCGTCGAGTGCTTGTGATGGTGATCTCCATCCGAGGGTTTGTCGAGGGCGGCCGTTGAGTTTTGCAACGATGTGGTTGAGGTTCGGCTTGTCTGTAGTGCGCGATCTCCGTTCGTTGGGGAAGTACTGACGTAACAGACCGTTGGTGTTCTCGTTGCTGTCGCGCTGCCAGGCTGCGCGGGTCGCGGAAGTAGACCCGGGACGCCGGTCTTTACGCTGAAGCGGGCGTGGGTGGCCATCTTCTTTACGCTGGTCCCAGGTGAGCGATCGGCGCACCTTCGCGGACCGACTCTGAAACCCACGCGGCCGCTTCGTCTCGGTTGAGGCTGATCGGCAGCCACAACTCGAGCGAAACACGCTGTAGTGCGCACGTCCGACGCCCCCTTGCTCTTTCGATACGTACCGTCGGTCGAGGAGACCTTGATTCCCCTACCGGATACGGAACAAACTGCTGCCGTCGCGGTTGCGACGGGAACAAGTCTGGAGATTCGGATACTTGAGCCATAAGCCGGATCCGTTAACAGTCACGGAGCTCGTTCATCATGAAGACGAATTGCGCGATCAGGTTACTCGCAACTTTCTTACGCTTAATGGGTTCCTTTTCGCGACGAAGGCGTTCTCTTCGACCAGCTCCTCTTCGACCAGCTCCTCTTCGACCAGCTCCTCCTCCGCGAGCGAAGGGACGACCACGCCCTCTCCTACTCGGCCGCCATACCACGGAGGCCCCCGTGATGACCCGACCTACTACCGATCGCATCTAACACAGTGCATGAATGAATGATCCATTCACGTATTACCAATGTGCGTACCGACGCCTTCGTAGGGCGAGCCGAGACTCAACTACTGATGACTAAATCATTGTCCTTCCAGGTCCGCGGCGGCCGACTCCTAGGGCGCGTGAGCCACGAGGGCCGACGGCGACGCCGACAGCGGACAGACGAAGAAGGCGGCGGGGCCGTCCCCTCACCCACCTCGCCCTAGAACCGCCCGAGCAACTGTCCCACAACCGAAGACCGCTTCGTGACGGAACAAGAGGCAGCCCTCGACGCATCTCAAGAATACGCGTGCGAGAACCAGTCGACTAGGCGATAATGCTCGGAGGTGTCCGGGCACGGCGTGTCAGCGTCCCCCATTGAGACGAACCCGGGTCCCAAGCTTGAATCCAGACGGTACGGTGCGACACGGGAACCTAATGAACGACTTCGATGAACTACGACAGATGACCGTCGAACCAGGTCACGAAGAAGTCATCGAGGAGGTGCAGGATGACGCTGGCCGAGTAGTTGCCGTCGTCGCCCGCGTAGCGAAGTGCGGTCAGCCGCCAAGGTCGGACATCGAACACACCGCAGATGCGGTCGTCTATCACTTGGCTCCCGGTGAGCGACGAGACGTCAAAGAACGATACAAGTCTGCCGAAGGTGCACGTCTTCGCATCAAACTCGTCGCTCGATCCTGTGAGGAGCCGACCGGGACCCATACTCCCGCTGGCCGATCGGCCACGGAACAAGCGTCCGGGACAATCGTGAGCGCGCCCCGGACCGGTGATTCCGAGCCCGGATCATTTGAGGTGGGCCTGCTTGAATGACCGTTGTGAAGATAGTGATATGGGTCCACGGGATGAGTGACACAAATGGTCGACACGGCCACTGAACGCTTTGCGACCATCGCTCTCTCGAGCGCAGCGGACCGTATGCGCTCCTCCGCAAGATGGCTGATCGCAACATTCGGTGCCATTGCGGCTGTCGCGTTCGCCGGTGTGAGCTTCTCGAACGTCGGAAGACTCAATTCGTCGACACCGCTGCGGCTGACGCTCGCGCTGGTCGGCGCCGGACTTGTACTCGCGGGAATCGCCACCGCTTTGGCGAAATCGATGCAGCTCGCCAGCGCCAGCACCACTGTCGCGTTCGATTTGACGCGCGTCCTCGGCAAACGAGACCAGGCTCTTCGATCGGCGCGTGAAGAGGTAGCTCGTGACGCCGCACTTCAGTACTGGCAGGGTGACCTGAACCGATTCGTCGCCGCGTACGAGCGTGCCCAGGTCGAGTTCCTTCACGAGGCTAACGCCTTCGCACGCGATCCCAATCCGAACCCCGACCGCGCCGACCTCGGGAAGGCCGAATATCGACTCCAGACACTCGGGCGCCTCGTAACAACGGTGCTCGAAACTGTGGCCTTCCTTCGCCTCCAGCGCGCGTTCGAAGCCGCCAGACGGACCATCGTCACGGCGTTGGTGGCGGCGTCGATCGGTGCGATCGCGTTTGCCTGGGCGACGACCGGTGCAATGAACGGCTCGGACCGAGTCCGGCCCGTCGCGGCACAATGTGACAACACGCCGCGCGATCGGCACACCTACTTTCGATATGTCGGAACGAGTGAGCTGTCAGCGATCCGAGACACGGATCTCCTCAAAGGTGGGCGCGGGCGCTCCTTCTGGACCAACGCATCGCTCAACTCGGCTCACGCCGCCCAGTCCCTACTCGCGCTGCCACAGCTCCCCACCTACCGCGTCGCCTTCAAACTCTGCACCGAAGGTGAAGGCCGAGTCCACCCTGACTTCGGGCAGCCCGGCGGTGGATACGAATACTGGAGCGACCTTCCCGTAGCCGTCACGAACGTGTCCACCCGCCGTCTCACTCCATGACCGACATCGCGCCTACCCAAGTCGATGCCGACCAGACGTCGACAGCTCATGAAGCTTCTCCGCTCGTCGTGTCGGTTACGCACCGACTCCTCGAGGAGCGACGCTCGCGTACGGTCACGGCCCCAAGCGGACCTGTGGGCGGCTCTTACTCATGTACTGTATACGGGCCCGACCCTGTATGGGTCGACCCACTTCCCTCATCCGGGACATCCCATGAGCATTTGCGCTTCGAGGAGTGAGTCGAACTGTTCGATCGCGAGTAGAACCCCGATTCTTCGGACTATTCCGATCCAGCTCTCTTATTCGGCCCCTAGTGTTTCGGATCAGACGCGTGCTAGTCCGCCGTTCGCCGACTCTGCGCAGGCCGACAAGTCGTTTCAAGATGTCGAACCAGAAGGTCGAGCCGAACGAGATCGCAAAGCCGGTGATCAACACGCCGAACCGTAAGTGCATGTCTCATCTCGTTGATGCGCGTAGATCAGATCAATGTGCGGAGCGCCGCGGACATCTCTCGCTGACGAGCCGCGTGGAGAAACACCCATATGCTGACCGGGACCACACTTGATTTGCTCACCTCGAGGATCACCGGCTTCGTTCAGAACGTTTTGGTCGGAATCGTGCTGCCGGGTTTCGTCGTACTCGCGGAGGTGTATCCGGTCGTTGGTGACCGTTCCCAATGCAGCAGCTGCTTGCGTCGGTGCGCGCCCGCGTCACGATCACGACGTGCAGACCGACGCGACGCGGATCGGTGAACACCCAGGTGCATTCCGGTACCGCTGAGGACAGAAGCGATTCGAAGCGAACGCTGCGATTATCCCGCAGATGTGAATCGGCGCAACGAGTCTGTCGCGCAGGGTCGTATGGATGCAGGATGTCGAGGCGCGCTGCGAGGTCTAGAGAGGAAGCGAGCTGCGAACTCGACGGCGATAAGCCGAGGGCGTCTCGCCAGTTTGGCGGACGAACGCCCTTGTGAAGGAGCTGACGTTCTCAAAGCCGACTTCAGTTGACACGTCGATCACAGTGCGTCTTGGCTCAGCCAGCAGTGCCACGGCTCGAAGGAGCCGAGCCTGGAGCAGATAGCGCCTCCAGGACATACCAGCATTCGCTTCAAAGAGGCGCCGCAGAGTGCGTTCGCAGACGCTGACCTCTGAAGCGACT
>JALYLU010000143.1:7632-9619 GCA_030774075.1 Actinomycetota bacterium
ACGTCTTCCAGGTGATCCCTGGTGAAGTCCATCGCTGCGCCGACGATCGGATGTTTGGAAGTCGGCAAGATAAAGGGGGCTTCGTGATCGAGCGCGTCAGCCACGAGCTGCGCGAACACCTCGAAGTACCGATCGGCGAGGTGGTCAGACTCGACCCTGGTGATAGGCCAGCGCACAGCGAACGCCATCATCTCCTTGATGACCGGCGGGACTGCCAGAATCCGGGCCCGATCGCCGGGCTCGGCTACCAGAGCTGGATGCAGGAGGACAGAGATGCTCCGGACCGCGGTACGGATCGTGCTCCGATGGCTTAGTCCAGCCGGAAGCCAGGCTGCTTGCTGAGGTGGCAGTAGGTAGCGACCCCACTCCGTTTCGACCTCGACTGCGCCCCACATCGCGTACTCGATCTCATGCAGATCGTGGAAATGCCACGGGGTGACGAGATCGTCTCCGTCGTACACGAATGTTCCGCCGAGAACCGGCGCTCCCGTCCGCATGTCGACGAGGCCGTTGGTGTCCGCCCGAGGCAAATTCTTGTCCGGTCGCGCAGAGAAGACCACCGCGGGAGTGTACAAACTCTCGCTTACCGATCGCAATGACGACCGTGTCAGGGTCGCCTTGATACGACCGACTTCGATGTCTGCCAAACCGGCGCCAGGGAGCACGAGCCACATGAACCTTGACGACCTTGTTCTCGTTAGCGTGGACGATCACGTCGTCGAGCCGGAAGGCATGTTTGAGGGCCGTGTGTCGGCCAAGTATGCGGATCGAGCGCCTCGCTTCATCACGCGGGAAGACGGAACGAACGCGTGGGTCTTCGAGGGCATCGAGACGCCGAACATCGCGCTGAATGCCGTCGCCGGGCGTCCGCCCGAGGAATACGGGATGGAGCCGACCGCGCTCGATGAGCTACGCCCGGGTGTCTACGACATCGACGAACGCGTTAAAGACATGGACGCCAACGGGCTGTTGGGGTCGTTGTGCTTTCCTTCCTTCGTGCAGTTCTGCGGCCAGCTGATCGCGCGCAGCCCGGACAAGGATCTCGCGCTCGCGGTCGTCCAGGCGTACAACGACTGGCACATCGACGAGTGGTGCGGCACTTATCCCGGGCGGTTCATTCCGTGCGTGATCCCGGCGATTTGGGATCCCGAGGCTCTCGCCGCTGAGGTGAGGCGCACGGCCCGGAAAGGCGCGCACGCCGTGACCTTTTCGGAGAACCCGCACAAGCTTGGCTTCCCGAGCATGTACAGCGATCATTGGGATCCCTTCTGGAAGGCCTGCTCTGACGAAGGCGTCGTCGTATGCCTTCACATTGGATCATCGTCCGAGCTCATAATTACCGCGCCAGATGCGCCGATCGACACGATCATCACGTTGAGCCCTATCAATATCGTTCAGGCGGCAGCGGATCTCGTCTGGTCGCAGGTGTTGCGGAAGTTTCCCGATCTGACCTTCGCGCTTTCGGAAGGTGGGATCGGTTGGATCCCGTACTTCCTCGAGCGGATCGATTACAACTACCAAAAGCACAGGTACTGGACACACCAGGACTTCGGCGATCGCCTGCCGAGCGATCTCTTCAAAGAACGGATCGTGACCTGCTTCATCGATGACCGTGTCGGCGTCGAAAATCGTCGCCATCTGAATATGGACAACGTGACCTGGGAATGCGACTACCCGCACGGCGATTCGAGTTGGCCGAACTCTCCTGAGGCCTTCATGAAGCAGATGGACGGCGTTTCAGACGCTGAAATCGAGCGACTTAGTCACGCCAACGCGATGCGAATCTTCCAGTACGATCCTTTCAGGACCATCCCTCGAGAACAAGCGACAGTGCGCGCACTCCGGAAGAACGCGGAGGGGCACGACGTGTCGACAGTGTCTCGCGCTCGCCGGGCTGCGAGCGCGTCTACATCAGCAGTCGACCTCCGACGCAACGTCGCGAGCCGGAGCACGGACAGCTAGCGCGCGAATAACACTCTTCCCGCAC
>JALYLU010000144.1 GCA_030774075.1 Actinomycetota bacterium
CGTGAGTGGCCTGTTCAACGCGGTCGCGATCACCGCCGGCGGCTACCATTCGTGTGCGTTGTTGGCGAACGGCACCGCCAAATGCTGGGGCAACAACTACCAAGGTCAGTTGGGCAACAACAACGCCGGGACCAACTCGCCGATCCCAGTCGCGGTGATGGGGCTCTAGCAGCCAGCTTCCCCCTCGCACGCGGCTCGGTTCGCGACAACAAGATCGATGGCGGCCTCTAAACAGAAGCCCGGGCTGAGCAGCCCACTTCGTGGCTTCGTTCGCGCTCGCATCAAAGTTGGCCGCGTTCCGGATTCAGCGAATTCGCGTTCCGCGAAGCTCCGCGCTCGGGCCGGTGACCTGCGGCGACGGGATTTCGCGCCGTCCCCACGGGCGCGGGGGATTGATGGTAGGTCACCGGGCGGTTCCGCGGGCGTGACGGGTCGTATTGCTCAGCCGCAAAGCCGGTTGTTCGAAGGAGTAGGCGTTACTCGCAGCCGTCACGTTTCGATATCGCTGAGAGCTGCACCCTTGCCGAGATTCACCGGCTGACACAGAAGGCGCACACGGGGGTTATCGAGATCGCGGAACTTCTGGACACTCCCGTCAGAGGAACAGTCATCGATGACGATGACTTCGTTGACGTACGGCGAGGCGAGAACCCGACCGAGCACCGTCGAGATCGTGGATTCTTCGTTGAAACACGGCATCACAACAGACAGGCAACGTTCCGCAGTCGCGCTCACGCCGTCGTCATCCCCGTTGTTCATGAGACGAGAGGCTTACGATCGAGAACTATCAGTGGGGAAGGTGCACACTCATCCGAACGCGGCCCCGCATGCGGTTGCGACGACTTCCTCTGCCAGGCAAGGATCGCGTGAGCTGTGCCGACGACCGCTGGGCCGGCGAGAGGTCGGATTTCGGGGGAAGCACATGGCGTCGTCGGGATGGTTCGCCGACCCAACGGGTCGACACGAGAAGCGTTACTTCAACGGTCTGGTATGGACCGACCGTGTCCTGGACGGCGCGCTCCATGCAAGCGACCAGATCGGCAACGTCACGCCGCAATCGCCCCAATACGTCGTCGTCGCTCCCCAGCCGACCGGAAACGGATTCGCGGTCGCGGCCTTGACGCTCGGAATTATCGGAGCGGTGATCGCGCTGAGCCCCTTCGGCTCGGTCCTCGGCGGTGTCTGCGGACTGTTGGCGCTGGCGTTCGGGCTGGTCGGCCTGCGCAACGTCGCCAGACACGGCGCCGGTTACAGCGGACTGGCAATCTCCGGCGTGATCCTCGGATCGGTCGCGATCATGGTTGCCAGCTACACCGCGTGGAACTGGTACCGGCTCGACCGCACCATCCAGCACGCGTTTTCAGCACAAGCAGCCGGCCCCGTCATCGACGCCAACCCCAGAGAGAATCGGATTCTCATTACTCGCTGCTACCGGATGACAGGAGCCGGTGCGCCTGCCGCGACGGGAACGCTCGTGAACAACTCTCGCGAACGGCACTCGTTCAAAGTGACGATCGCCTTTCACATTGGCCGACAAAGCGTGCTCGGCTATGGAATCACCGACCCGGTCGACCCGGGCGAACAAGGTAGGTGGTTCGCGCGAGACCTCAGCGCCTCCTTCCCACCAAGCTCGTGCACAACCGCTCCGCCGCCGAATCCCATCCCCTAACAGCCCACGACGCCGTCGGGCGGTGAGTGAGCGCGCGCAGTCCGCTTTCAGGCGGTTTGTTGTGTCCCGGTCGGCGGGGCGCTTTTCGGTTCGGGTGCCTGCGGCGCGATACTTCCATCTCCAGGGGCCCCGCGATCATCTCCGAGGATGCGGAAATGGGGGGAATGGCGAAACATCGGTGCGTGGCGATGCGAGTCATTGCCTGCGTGTTCGCACTGTGCCTGATGCTCGTGCCGCAAATGCCGGCCGCGTCTGCCGCGACCGCGGCACCGATCGTCACGCATATCTCCGTGGCGCCCCGTCAGGTCTGGACGAATACCGGTGTGGCGTTGCGATCGGGCGATGCGGTCACGATCCGGGCATCGGGCCGGATCCATTTCGGGGACTCGCCGATCGACAAGCTCACCCCGGCGGGGATCCGACGCGGAACCCCGTGCAACGCGATCACGTCGCACAAGGGGCCGGGCGCCACGGTCTGGCCGGCGCCGCAGCTCGACTGCTGGGCGCTGATCGGGAGGATCGGCGTCGGCCCGCCCTTCGCCATCGGAAACGCCAGGACCTTCCGCGTGGCGACCAAAGGCGTGCTCGCTCTCGGGGTGAACGACAACTACCTCCCCGACAACTCGGGAACATGGAAAGCGACCGTGAGCGTCACGGCACCACCGAAGCACTCCAAGAACGTTCTGCTGTTCGCGCTCGTTGGAGCCGTCGTTCTCGCCGCGATCATCGCCATCGTTGCGCTCGTCGTGCGGAGCCGGACCGCCGGCGAGCACAAACCTCGGGACCCGAGGAAGCCTCGGGAATCCAGCAAACCTCGGGAGCCGAAGGCGCGTCGCGAGCCGAAGGCAGCGCGAAAGCCGAAGGCGCCACGAAAACCGAAGGATGTGACAGCCGCGGCCGTCGCCGCGGGCAGCGTCGCCGCGCCCCCCAGGCGAAGCGGCATCGCCCCGGGCGTGAATGACAGCGAGTTCACCGAGGTGAACATCTTCGAGGTCGAATTCTCCGACCGCGCCTCCCTGCGCGTCGGATACAACTACTTTCCCGAGGGCACGGTCGTGCATTGGCGGGTCGCGCAGCGCGCGAAGCCCGCGGCCTCGGGCGAGTTCGTCACGAACGGCGGCGGAAACATGTACCACTTTGTCACCATTCCGCTGGGGGTCGAGCTGGAGCCGGATCCGGACGGCGCCGACGTGAATTTCACGTGGGCGATCGGGAGCGTTCCGTTCCACTACTCCGTGCGGCGAGATCCGGCTCGCTGACCCGGCCCGTCCGGGCATTCGCTCTGAGCGCCCATACGGGCTTGTTGCGACCGCTGTAATTTCGCCGCGTTACCACGCCGCGTGAAAATCTTGGCGCGCCCCTAGCCTTTTTGCTGCTCCATGCATTATTGTGACCACACTGGGTAGCGGGGTATCCCATTTCGGTGGGGCTGGGAGAAGTAACCAGGGATGGGTAGGGCGGGGACGCGCGTTGGCGCGCTAACTGGGTTTGGGTCTCGCTCGTGGGGTCACGCAGCGTGAGACGCGGCCGAGTCACTGAGGCAGTCGCGGTGTACGCGACTGCGGAGTTGGTCCCGAACCTGGCGATCGACGAGTCGCGCGTCCGTATGGGCGATCTGCTCGTACAGACCGGCGTCGTCACCCGCGAGGCGGTCGAGGACGCCGCGGCGACCAAGGACGGTCAACGTCTTGGTGCGTTGTTGGTCGAACGAGGGTTGGTGGGCGAGCGCGAGGTGACTCGGGCGCTGAGCGAGCAGTTGCATGTTCCGGTCGTGGACTTGCGTGACGTCCGGCCGGAGGAGACGGCGACCGCGTTGCTCGATCCGGTCGACGCGCACCGTTACGACATGTTGCCGTTGCTGTTCATCGACGGCGCGTTGACGGTGGCGGTGGCCGATCCGCTCGACGCCGGCTTGCTCGCGGTCTTGCGCTCTCTGCCCGTAGCCGAGGTGCGACTCGCGCTCGGGCCGCCGACGCTGTTGCGTAACCGGGTCAACCAGACGTATCCGGCATTGTCGGCCGTGCACACCGACATCGCCGCCTTCCGGGCGAGTGATGTCCTGCTCGATCCGGTGGAGACGTCCGAGACCGTCGTCGACCCTCACGCGCCGATCGTGCAGGTCGTCAACAAGATCGTGACGCAGGCGTTGCGCGACCGGGCGTCGGATGTGCACATCGAACCGGCTGAGGACTGTGTGCGCATCCGGTTCCGTATCGACGGCGCACTGAAGGATGTGGTGGAACTTCCGCCGGAGATGGGCCCCGCGTTGGTGAGCCGCGTGAAGATCATGGCGGAGATGAACATCGTCGAGCGCCGGCGTCCGCAGGACGGCCAGTTCGAGATGAACATCGACGGCCGCGATCTCGACGTGCGGGTGTCGACCACGTCGACGATCTGGGGCGAGAAGACGGTGCTGCGGTTGCTGGATCGCACCCGCTCGCTCTACCGCCTCGCGGATCTGGGGATGCCGACCGACTCGGGCGCTGTCTATTCGAGCATCGTCAGCTCGCCCTTCGGCATGGTGATCGTCGGCGGTCCGACCGGCAGCGGCAAGACGACCACGCTCTACGCGACGTTGTCGGAGATCAACCGCAACGACATCAACGTGATGACGATCGAGGACCCGGTCGAATACATCTTCCCGCGCGTCAACCAGATCCAGATCAGCGACCAGGCCGGCCTGACGTTCGCCACCGGTTTGAAGTCGATCCTGCGTCAGGACCCGGACGTGATCCTGGTCGGTGAAGTCCGCGACGTCGAGACGGCGCGGATCGCGGTGCAGTCCGCGTTGACCGGGCACCGCGTGTTCTCGTCGGTCCACGCGATCGACGCGGTGTCGTCGCTCTACCGGCTGCTCGACATGGGCATCGAGCCGTTCCTGATCACCTCCGCCATCATCGGGGTGGTCGCGCAACGCCTGGTCCGCCGGATCTGCAAGTCGTGTGGAGTTGCGTACGAACCGACCATGGCGGAGCTGACGATCTACCGCAAGCTCGGCGGACGCGACAAGAGCTTGTGGCTGCGGGGTGAGGGCTGCCAGTACTGCTCGGGCACCGGCTATTTCGACCGGGTCGGGGTGTACGAGGTCCTGGCCATCACCGACGAGATCCGCCAGTGCGTGGTCGACGGGAAAACGCCGCGGGAAACCCGCGAGCTCGCGATCCAGCAAGGCATGCGCACCCTGCAGTACGAGGCCATCCAGCTCGTCCAGTCGAACGTCACCACCATGGAAGAGGTCGTCAAGCACGTCCTCGTGAACGAGGGGCTCGAGTGAGCATTCAAACACTCCCGCCGCCTCCCGTATACGGGACGCAGCCGGCGAACCCGTATCCGGAAGAGGCGAAGAAACCTTGGTACAAGTCGGAGTTCTTCGTCACCCGGCCGGTGAAGCTCGAAGAGATCATGAACTTCTCGCGCCAGGTCTCTTCGTTCTTGCGCGCGGGGATCCCGATCCTGGATTCGCTGGCGGTGGTCGGCGAGGAGAACGCATCGAAGAAGATGCAAGAAGTCCTCGCGGACGTGCAGCGCCGGCTTCGGGCCGGTTCCAGTTTCGGTGACGCGGTCGCGCAGCACCCGAAGGTGTTTCCCGGCTACTACATCGCCGTCGTCCGGGCTGCGGAGCTCACGGGCCGCCTCGATGATGCGCTCGAGCAGCTCTCCGAATACCTGGAGCGGGAGGTCGCGGCGCGCAAGCAGCTGAAGAGCGCGTTGACGTATCCGTCGATCGTGTTCGTGCTCGCGATCGGCGCGATGATCGTGATGGCGGTGTTCGTGCTGCCGAAGTTCCGGACGCTGTACACGAGTTTGCACGCGCATCTGCCGCTCCCGACGCGCATGCTGTTGGGCTTCACGAATGTGATGACCAACTGGTGGTGGCTGATTCTCGCCATCGCCGCGCTCATTGTTGGTATCGGGATCGCGTTGTTCGGCGGCGCGCACGGTAAGGCGCGACGCGACACGACGTTGCTGCGGTTGCCGGCCATCGGCAAGCTGATGAGCCTCATCGCGATCGAGCGGTTCTGTCGGGTGCTCGCCACCCTCGTGCAGACCGGTGTGCCGCTGCCCGACGCGGTGCAGGTCTCGGCCGACAGCACGAACAATTACGTGTTCCAGACCAAGCTCGCCGTGGTCCGCGAGGCCATGATGCGCGGCGAGGGCCTTGCCCGACCCATTCAAGCGACCGGCATCTTCCCTCCCGCGGCGCGGCAGATGATCCGCGTCGGTGAGAGCACCGGTTCGCTCGATACGCAACTCCACAGCGCGGCCGTGTTCTACGAACGTGAGCTCAACTACGAGCTGAAACGGGTCACCGACATGTTTGAACCCGCGATCCTTCTCATCGTCGGTGCCGCGGTCGCGTTCGTCGCGGTCGCGCAGATCTCGGCGATGTACAGCATCTACCACCAAGTCACCATCAAGTGACGCACATGCAGATCTGAGCAATCAGAACGCCCCTTGGGGCGGGGAAGCTACACAACGTCCCTGGGGGACACTAAATGGGAGGAACACAGGAGTCATGAAGACTTACATGGAGAAGCGCAACGAGAAGGGGTTCACCCTCATCGAGTTGCTCATTGCAATCGTGGTGGTGGGCATTCTGGCCGCCGTCGCGATCGTCGGCATCGCCGGCTTGACCAACACCGGCGCAAAAGCGGCGTGCACCACGTCATCCGACGGGGCGAAGGCATCGAGCGCGGCGTACTACGCGAACCAGTCGCCGAACTCGTGGCCGGCCACGTTCCAGGAAATGGCGACGCAATCTGCGACGAACTCGCCGCCCGTGTACGAGGTGCCGGCCAGCTCGAGCTGGACCAGCAACATGATCCTCAAGGGCAACGGCTGGAACCTGACGATGAGTGGCGGCGGCGCAACACAGCCGACGTTCGCCTGTTCATAAGCATTGTGCTTGTTTCCCGGGGTGGCATCGCCACCCCGGGAAGCTCATTTCTATCGGAGTACCAACGATGACGAGACAACGAAGCGAGTCAGGTGAGACTCTCCTCGAGATCATCATGGCGCTCGTCATCATCGGGCGTGTCGTGAGTGCTTACTTCGCCACCTATTCGACCTCGGCGCTGGGGTCCACGTCGCAGCGGGATCTGGTAACGGCCGACGGGCTGCTGTGCCCTCACGCCGAGACCATCAAAGGCGCCGTCCGCCACGACTGCGCGTCCTCGACGACGTATACGACGACATCGACCTCCACGACGATCCCCGCGAGCTTCTTGGTCACCCTGAACCCGGTCACGCAGAACTGCCCGGCGGCCACCACGCTGCAGAGCCAACTATGACGAATCAACGAAGTGAGTCGGGCGAAACTCTTCTCGAGATCGTCATGGCGCTCGTCATCATTGGTCTCATCGTCAGTGCGTTCTTCGCAACATTTTCCACTCAGGGTTCGGGGACGGCCGCGCAACGCAACCTCGTCACCGCCGACGGACTCTTGCGTGACTACGCCGAGGCAACCAAGTCTGCTGTGCGGATGGACTGCGGCAGTTCCACTACCTTCACGACCACCACGTCGCTGCCGACCGGTTTCCGCGTCGCGAGCAGCACCGATCAGTGCCCGAGCGTCACGTCCGCTCGCAAGGTGGACATCGCGGTCGGGATGCAGAACGTAACTCCGCCGATCGTGCCGGACTGCTCTCGACCTATGCCGGCGAGGGTCGTTTGCATGAGCGTCCTCGTGAGGAAGTCGTGACTCGGGTCGCGCGCGACGAACATGGCGCGGCGCTGATCCTCGCGATCGTGTTCATGCTCGTCCTGGGAGCGATCTCGGCGGCGGGCCTGTCGCTGCTCAGCTCCGGCCTCCACAGCCGTGTGGGTCTCGATGTCGTTCGAAACCGCCAATACGCCGCCGACGCCGGTGTCGAAGCCGCGATCGCCGCCGCACGACCCGCGGTCACCTCATGGGCCAATGCGTCTTACGATGCTGCCCCTCTCGATGCGCTCCAGACCTTTCTCAGCTCCGGGCAATGCGGCGGGTCCCAATCTTCGTCTCTGAACAACGTGAGCATCCAGGTCACCTGCTCGACTGCACCGGCGCTGCACGCCGGCTACTTCCAGTTCAATGTCATCTTCACCGCTGTATGCACCAACTGTTCGACGAATACCCCCATCGTGCGCGCGCAGGTCAACTTCGACTTCGACGTCGCGAACCGAACCGTCAAGAGCACCTACGTCCAATCGTGGAGCGTGAACACATGATGGGAAGATGGGTCTCCGATCGACGCCGCACACACCGTGACGACCAACGCGGCTACACGTTCGTTGAGTTGATCATCAGCATCGTGATCTTGACGATGATCACGGGTGCCCTCGGCGCGGCCTTCGTCACCGCGATGAACGGATCGCGAGCGACCGCTGACACCGTGCGTCAGTCCAACGACGCGCAGGTGATCGCCGCCTTCTTCGTGCGCGATGCGCAGGCCGCCGGTGGCTCCGATCCGAATACCGCGAGCCTCGATCAGAACCTCGGTGTGTCACTCAGCGACGCCGCTGGTTGCACCGTCTCCCCCGGATCGCTCGTCGTGCGGTTCAAATGGCTCGACCGGTTCGTGAATGCCGCCCATCAACAGATGAGCACAACTCACGTCGCCAGCTACTACCTGTCGTCCCACAAGCTCATCAGGCAGAACTGCGTTGCCGGATCGCCGGGCGAAAGTCTGACGCTCGCTCATAACGTCGAGGCTATTCTGCCGACGGGAAAGGCCGTCTGCATCGCGCCGTCGTCGTGCGTTCCCCTTCCGGATGCGGTGCGCCTGACCGTCAACGAGCTTCGTCCGTCAGATTCGGGACCTACCACGTACACCTTCACGCTGACGGCGAACGTTCGCCCTCAAGGCCAGTCGTTCACGTCACCACCCTCCAGCGTCCTCCCGTTCTCACCCGCACTGTTCGCGCTCGGCGGCTGCTCCAACGGCATACCCGGAATATCCGTGTCCGGTGGAGGCAGTGGTGGCTATGTGACTGTCGCCGGTGCCGTGGTCGTGAACGGCGTCGACAACATCCCATGCACTGCGATGACGCTCACGGGCAACTCGCAGTATTCCGCCACGACCACCTCGATTCAGAACGGCGGGACGTGCGGTGGCAGCAACTGTGCTCAAGCCGGAACAATCAGCGGCTACCCGACGCAGCTGCTCGATCCGTACGCGGGACTGACCCCTCCCGGCGACTGCAACGGACCGCAGACGGGCTCCTTCTCGGGCGGCCACTACACACCGGGCAGGTACCTGAGCGCGGTGAGCGTCAACAGTACGGTGATCTTCGACCCGGGGAACTACATCCTCTGTAATGGCATGTCGTTTCAGTCCCAGGCGAACGTCACCGCGAACGGTGTCCTCTTCTATGTCGCGAACGGCGCGTTGACCATCAACGGCCAAGCCACTGTTTCGATGACCGCGGCGACCAGTGGGCTGTACGCGGGGATACTTATTTGGATCCCGGCGACGAGCACGTTCAAGTCGACGAATTGTCCCTCTCCACTGCCAGCGACAGATGAATGCTTTGTCATCAACGGTGGTGCCACGGTAAACACCTATAACGGTCTGGTCTACGCGCCGAACGTCGACGTCGTTGTGCAAGGAAGCAGCGGCTCTATCGTCGGCTCGATCATCGCCCGAACGATCTCGTTCTCCGGCGGAGGCCAAAACACCATCGGCAACCCGCCGTCGATCCTCGCGCCCGCGACGTTGCCGGACTGGACGATAGGCAATGACTATGGTTCTGCCTCTCGCCCGGCGACGATGACCACCACCGGTGGGACGACGCCGTACACCTGGTCAGCGACCGGGCTTCCTACGGGTCTGGCGATCAACGCGAGCACCGGAGTCATCGGGGGTACGCCGAGCGCGACGGGCACGTGGTCCTCGATTGTCGTCACTGTCACCGACGCGCGAAACCTGAC
>JALYLU010000145.1 GCA_030774075.1 Actinomycetota bacterium
CCGGTCGGCCGCGCGGTGTTGCTCGACGACGCGCCGGCCGAGCCGACGGTCCGTATCACGACCGACCGGCGCACGTTCGCGCGTCTCGCGGGCGGACGTTGGACCGGAGTGCACGCCCGCACCCACGGAGTCGTGCGCGTCGAGGGCGACGTCCAGCTCGGGGACCTCGTCGTCGACAACATGGCGTTCACGATCTGAGTTAATTGGTAACGAGCGTCTCGGTCGATTACCGATGGGCGGATCGGTTCGTTTGCCGGTTCAGGTGGAGGAGTCGCGACTCTCGGATGCCACCTTCAATCGCTGCAGCGTCTCGGCCATGTTCTTTTCGAGGTCGGCGCGCCGGTCTTTGACTCCCATGAGGAAGCGATCGCCCAGCAGGAAGTACCAAGCACGTCGCGGAGCATCTCGAACGATTCGGTGATGACGGTCCCATTCGACGCGGGTTCGAGACGGTAGCTCCACCTAGTCATGTCGCGGCCAAGATGCGTGGTGACGAACGCGAACTCACGTCCGGACTCGGCTGCGACAATCTTCGTTGTGGTGGACCATCGAGCCAGTCCATGACTATTGCTGCCCTTGAAGCGTGCGCCGACCGCGGGGCCGGTAGCTCCGTCGATCCATTCGCAACGTCGACACTCGGGACTCCACTCGCCCATGCGACGCACATCCGATACGAGGTCGTAGAGCACCTCGGGCGACACGTCAATGTTCGTCGCGACCCTTCCGGACGTTCCCTTCTTCATCCCGTACCCTCATCTCTCGACTGCACAAGAGCGCCGCGCTGTTCTAGCCCAGAACGTCGGCGACTTCGAGTGCCCCATCCCGACTCCGAGCGCAGACAGACGACATGCCAATCCCTGTTCTACGATCGTCCACCAGCGAGTGCGAGGAAGAGCATGGGTACGGCTAGGAAGCTAAAACTCTCGGCGATGGCGGTCGGACAGCGTGTCGAACCGCAGATCCCGCCGGCGACGTTCGTAGGGGTCGCCCATTTCAGGTTGAACGTACGCGACGTGCAGCGAAGCGTGGCGTGGTACCGCGACGTGCTGGGCTTCGACGAGCCGCTGTACCTCGGAGAGATCGCGATCCTCTCTCACGCTGACTCCAAGTTCGAACTGGTATTGCGACCGGGACGCGCGTCGAACAGCGGTTCCAGCCAGCCGGCGTTCGATCACGTTGCATTCCGGGTCCAGGATCGCGTGATGCTCGAGGCGTGGGAGGCGCGCTTACAAGCCATGGGGCTCGACTTGCACATCACGAACGCGGTAGGCGGCGTGTCGATCAATATCGAGGACCCGGACGGGAACGATCTCGAGCTGTTCGTGCCCGCGAGTTAGCGAAACGGGACGCGATCATTGCGATAGCTCCACATTGTCCATCGAGAGTTGCTCGGGCACGTCCGTTCGGACGGATACGTGCCTTGGTTGACGTTGTTCTGCGCCGCGTGCGGGGGGTGCTCATGTTGCGGTGACGCAGTTTGCGGTGCGGGGATCAGAACGGTAGCCGCAGATGAGCCAGTACCCGCCGCGTCTCGCGACGACGAAGGTTTTCCGAAACGGGGTGGTGTGCTCGGCGATCGCGCGTCGAGGCGTTGATCGCGTACGTATTGTTTCACGTTGCTCGCCTTGGAGTGTGAGGTCGATCTCGGGAAATATTTGGCCGGTGGCGCGTTTGGTGACGGTCACAATCGCATTCTCGAAGTGGTATGTCGACACGACGAGCGGCTCGGTCGTCGCGCAGATCGTCGTGATGAGGCTGTCGAGCCAGGGCGAGCGCGCAACGGTTCCAGCCAGTTCGGGTCGGTGATGTTCGATCGCGTCGGCGGTGATCGTCAGGTCATCGATGACGTCACGCACGATCTGTTTGGCCGACTGGATGTTGAGCGAGGTCGCCACATTGATCGCGTTCTTCACACGCACCGCGGGGAGTGGTTCGGCTCTGACGTTCGGTCGTGCCTGCGCGACCGAAGTCGCACCGCTCTTGGCACAGCCTGTCGGCAGGGAAGCAGCGGTAGAGGTGACGTTCGATGTGCGTGCGGATGCGCCCGCCCCAACAACGATCGCCGAATACGCCATCGCGATGACGGCCGCAATCGTTACGTGTCGTAGGCGTCGCCTGACGTTCGTCGAGCGAGATGCGGGCGGGCTACTCCGCGATGCGTGGCCGAACCCGAACCGGGTCGTGAGTCGGTCGCTGTCCGAGCCGGGTGCGGGTGACAGGTGTTCGAGGAGCGGTCGGGCCGCGCAGACCAACGCGAGAGCGGCGAGGAGCGCGACTTTGGTCGCGAACTCCGTTCGTTGCGGCGCAGCGAGCGCCACGAACACGAACCCGATCGCGGCACCGTACGCAATTCGGGCGATACGGCCACGCGGGACCGTCTTGGGATCGGTGATCATAAAGAACATGAACACGAACACCTCGGGCGAGATCACCAGCACGGTCCAGAAGTACTGATCGCATACGGGACCGACGTGCCATCGGGCGGTGATGCAGTGCCCGCGGACCGCGAGCACGCCCAGCGCGGCGGCGTAAGCGAGCCAGAAGCTCGCGACGACCCCGACCATGTTCACCCGCCAGGCCAAGAACACGCCGCCGATGACGATCACCGTCAGCGCAAGCGTGAGGCCGGCAACGGATCGGACCCACCAGAAATCGAGCGGGTCGACGCGCCGGCTCCCGAGCACCAAGAAGGCCAACACCAGGCCGAAGTTCGACGGGTTGAACAGCGGGCGGCCGTCCACCCGGATCAGATACTTCGACAGCAACGACACGACCCCAACCGCGGCGAAGATCCACGCGCCCCGCAGACTCCACCAATCGCCGTGCTGGGTCCCGGGAACCCGCAACACGAACGCGACGCCGTTCCCCGTCAGCAGCGCGCTCGACGGCCATGCGATCACCTGAGAACGCCGCAGGGTGATCCCAACCTCGATGACCGCGCACGTCACGATGGCGATCAGGATCTGCGCGATCGAGATATCAAAGTGCAAGAGGGTCTGGCCAAGGACCTGAAGTGACACCACGACCAAAGCAACATGAAGCCGAGGATCTCGAATATCAGGACCGACGAGCGGATACACCCGACCACCCAGCCTCATCGCACGCGACCGCCCCCGGGAGGTCACTTCCATCAGAACGTCACCCGAAAGGTGCGGGTGAGGGCCAGTACCTTTCATCGAGATGCCAACCAGGTAACCGGACTGGGCGCACTCCGCGATGCCGGGCAATGCCGCGCGGCGTATAATTCCTGGTGAGAGCGTTGCCGGAGGCCGTCGTCGCCCCGCCTCCGAGCCCCCGGCGGCCGCGGCGCGCCGTCCACCGCTGCGAGCGATTATGCCCCCCGGTGGAACACGGTCCCGCCGTTGCGGGTCGCATTGCGCCAGACGGTACGGGGCGAGGTGCAACGACCAGAGAGGTCCTCGCCGCGCTCGAGCGCACGATCCGAGACGACCTCGCGGCACTCGAAGGCCGGTTGGAGCGTGAGGCCACGTCCCGCGAGGTGAAGAGAGCGCTAACTACGAAGCCGCCATGCAGAGGATCCCTCCGCATCAATGCGCCACGGTCATCGACCAACCGACGACGTGAGACGTTCAGCTCAACACGCAACACGACAACCTCGAAGGCCAGTCGACGGCCGCGTAACACCGACAGCGGGCCACGCAAAACACGCGTCTAGAGGTCGCGCAGGTCAACGCCTCGATGCAGAACTTGCTCGACTCCGTTCTTACTCGCCGTGGCAGGCGAGTCGCGCAGCCGATTACCATCCGGCCATGCGCCGGTCGTTGCGTCAGCTTGCGGCTGCGTCAGAGACGTGGCTTGGTACGACCGAGAAGATTGCCGGCCTGATCCTGCTGGCCCTCGGCATTCTGATCGCAGTCGCCGGCGGCGAAAACTCCAGCTGGCGCGCGGTCGCGATTGTCTTCCTCGTCGAGGGCGCGGTCGCCTTGCTCGTGGGTGTTGGCTCGCCCGTCGTCGTGAAATCGCGTCGTGCGCGCAGATACGAGGCTGAGCGAGCCCGATTGACGATCATGCCGCCGCGGTCGGTCGACGGCGGTTGGTTGTTGAGATTAAGGGTGGAGAATCACGGCCGTCCGGCGACGTTCGAAGGCCAGATCACTCCCGTGCGACAGTCGCCGGAAGAACCTGACCCGTCCTCGTGGGCGCTGCCATGGCGCAACCACGAAGGAACACCCCGAGCGCACTTGGATCGCGGACACGCGGAACTCCTACGCCTCGCACTCGCTCGCACCGCGCGGGCAGATCCCGATCTCCTCCTTCTCAGTCACGATCAACATGGTCAATTCGAACCGCGCTTCCCGGCGACTCCAGATCGGTCGGTGCTCGTGAGGGTTCGGATCCGTGACAGCGAACGAGACGACGTTGTGGCCGAGGAGGTCCTCAGCATCTCGTTCCGCCGGCACGACCTTGCACCAACGGTCGCGTTCGTCGGCGAAACCACACAAGGAACCCGACCGCTCGCTCCCGACGATGCCGTCGCCGGGATAACAACGCGAACAACAGATGTCCCGGCACAGCCGCGACCGACGAGCCCACCTGTGCCGCGAGAAGTCGTCGCGCTCGACTCGTCGGTCCCCCGAGCGATGCAGTCGCGCCGCCTCACCCAGTCTGACAGAGACCATTTGCAAGACGTCCTTCGTTGTTCGAGCTGTGGCTCGCGTTACGACGTCGGCGAGGAGGCGCTCGTCTGCAATGGATGCGCGGCGTCGTTTCCGGTTGTCGACGGAGTCCCGATACTCCTCAAGGACACCACGATCGGAACCAAACTCGACCACATCGACGTCACCCAGCAGCAGATCAGCGAGGTCGGCACGGTTTGGAAAGCAATCATCGAACGGATCGGATTGCAGAGGCCGGACGCGGTCGAGATCGGTGCCGGGACGGGCATGCTTACGCTCGGCCTCGTACGAGAGAAGGCGGTCTCCCGGCTGACCGCGACAGATGTATCACCGAATTTCCTCCGCGAGCTCCGCGCCTGCGCCGCTGACGATAGAGCACTGTCGCTGATCGCGTGTGACGCGAACGAGCAGCATTTCCGTTCGGAGGCCTTCGACCTCGTGGTCGGGAGATCGGTTCTGCATCATCTGCTCGACTACGACGTCACCCTTCGGAACTGCCGCAACATGCTCAAGCCGGGTGGCGCGGCGGTGTTCTTCGAGCCTGTTTTGGAAGGTAAGACGATCATCGCCTTGCTGCTGGCTCTGATGCTCCGGTGTGAGGAAGTCACGGGCGGCGACGCGTTTTCGGCTGACGAGCGACAGAAGATCCGCAGTCTGATTCTCCATCTGCTCAAGTCGAAACTGGCCCCGAACGACCGCGAATACCTCGCTCAGATCGAGGACAAGTACATCTTCGGGATCGATGAACTGCGAGCGACAGGGAAGCTGGTGGGGTTCTCGGATGTCGAGTTCCTCAACAATGGGGAGGTCAGGCCGGCGTATTGGGCCTATGTGGCGCAGACCTGCCTGATGTTGGGCATTCCAGCGAGGAAGGTCGACCGTTACAGATGGATCGGTGTCCAATTCGCGTCGACGTACGGGCTCATGTTCCCCGATCGGCTGGTCACGCCAATGGGGTACTTCGTGTTCCGTAGATAGAGGTTCCGACGAACGTCCTGCCGTTCCGCCCGCCATGAGCGTGTTTGCGTGTCCAGACGTGCGCTGTCGGGATCTGGCCTTTCCTTGCGATGCCTCAACTTGTATAGCGTTCACTATCTGATGTGGATTCGGAGGATCATCGGGATCGTCCTCCTCGCGCTCGGCGGAGTGTGGATCGCGCAGGGGTCGGGCGCGCTGCACGGCTCGTTCATGACCGGCGAGGTTCTCTGGAGCGTCATCGGCGTGATCGTCGGCTTGTTCGGCATCGCGCTGCTGGTCGGCGCTACTCGCGACAGCAAGAGAGCTGCGCGCGACCGGAGCTGACTGATCGTAACGAGGCACTTTTCGAGCACTGCCGACATTCCACAGCTCGGTATCGAGAGGTGGCCGCGCGGCTCGAGGTGCACGTCTCGCCAGAGTGACGATGTGATGTCGGGGCGTGTACCGTCCGCGCCATGAAAGCCTTGCTCTACGGCGTGAAGCCCGAACCCGTACCCGAACCCGACACCGACAACCGCCTGCTGCGCAGCCTTGCGCACACTCCGATGAAGCTCGTCGAGATGGACGAGCCCGGATTCTTCGGGCCCGATTGGGTGGTGACGCGGCCGCGTCTCACCGGGATCTGTGGGTCGGATTCGAAGCAGGTGTTCATGGACTGGGGCGAGGTGCGCTCGGCCGACAATCCGATGAAGGGGTTCTTCTCGCTGCCACAGGTGCTCGGTCACGAGGTCGTCGCCGACGTCGTCGCGGTCGGTCCCGAGGCCGAGGGTTTGCAGACCGGCGATCGCGTGGTGCTGAACCCGTGGCTCTCGTGCGGCCCGCGCGGCGTGTCGCCGATGTGCCCGGCGTGCGAAGTCGGCGATTTCAGCCTTTGCTACTCCTTCGACGTCGGACCGATCCCGCCCGGCATCCACATCGGAACCGCACGCGACGTGAACGGTGGTTACGCGCAGGTGATGTCCGCGCACGATTCGCAGCTCTTCAAGGTGCCCGACAACGTCTCGGACGAGCTCGCGGTGTTCGCCGACCCGTTCGCGGTCTCGCTGCACTCGATCACGCGCCACCCGCCGACGCCGGGCGGAAAGGTGATGGTGTACGGCGCGGGCGCGCTCGGAACGTGCGCGACGGCAATCCTGCGCGCGTTGTACCCCGACGTCGAGGTGCTCGTCGTCGCGCGCTTCGAGGCGCAGGCCGCACTTGCCCGAAAGCTCGGCGCGAAGGTGATCGGGCACACGCCTGCGTCCCAGGTGATCGAAGACGCCGCGGCGTGGTCAGGGGGAGTGTTGCGCGCGAGCGACGGCCTCCCGATGGCGTTCCCCGGCTTCATCGACGTCGTGTACGACACGATCGGCAAGCAGGAGACGTTCGAGGTCGCCACCCGTGTGCTCAAGGCGCGGGGCACGCTCGTCAAGGCCGGCGTGCACGGGCCGACGTGGTGGGAGGACACGCCGCTGTACTTCAAGGAGATCTCCATGGTCGGCTCGAACGCGTTCGGGTTCGAAGAGGTCGAGGGCGTTCGCAAGCACGGCATCCAGCACTATCTCGATCTCGTGTCGTCGGGCCGGATCGACCTCACCGGCATGCTCACTCACACCTTCCCGCTCGAGAGCTGGCGTGACGCCTTCACCGCGCTCGCCACCCAGGACGATTCGGGCGCGATCAAGGTCGCCTTCGACTATCGGAGCGTGTGATGAGCGACGTCGTGCTCGTCGACGTTTCGGAGCGGATCGCGGTCGTCACTCTGAACCGCCCCGATCAGCGAAACGCGCTGAATCGCGACGTGCGGCGCGGGCTTCCCGCGGCGATAACGAGTTGCGACGCCGACGTCGACGTCGACGTCGTGATCCTGACCGGCGCCGATCCGGCGTTCTCGGCGGGTGTCGACCTGAAAGAGTTCGGCGCGGGGCAGGTGCAGCAAGGGGAGAGTTTCGGCGAGGTCGCGGAGACCCGGGATGCATTCCGCGGCGCGCTGCCGCCCCACACCAAGCCGTTGATCGGCGCCGTCAATGGGGTCGCGGTGACCGGCGGTTTCGAGATCGCGCTCAACTGCGACTTCATCATTGCCTCGGATCGGGCCCGCTTCGCCGACACGCACGCGCGTGTCGGCGTAATGCCGGGCTGGGGTCTCACGGTGCTGCTCGCGCAGCGCATCGGCGTTGCGCGCGCCAAGCAGATGAGCGTCACGGGCAACTATCTCGACGCGCGGACTGCGTACGAGTGGTCACTCGTGAACGAAGTGGTTCCGCACCAGGAGCTCTTGCCGTACTGCCGGAAGCTCGCGGCTGACATCGTGTCGAACGACCAGCTCGGGGTACGCCGGATGCTGCGTACGTACAACGAGGTGACGGCCACGACGATCGACGAAGGTTGGGAGATCGAGGCCCGCGTGAGTCGAGAATGGGAAGGCCCCGGCTTCGACCCCGCGAGCATCGAGTCTCGACGCATGAAGATCGTGGAGCGAGGCCGCAGCCAGATCCAAACCTGACTCCGCATGTTGCCAACTGTTGGCAAGAAAACCGACGCGTGGCGATCGCTTTCCTTGCGGACTGTTGGCAAGAAAACCGACGCGCGGGGGTCGCTTTCCTTGCGGACTGTTGGCAAGAAAACCGACGCGTGGGGGTCGCTTTCCTTGCCGACTGTTGGCAAGAAAACCGACGCGTGGGGGTCGCTTTCCTTGCCGACTGTTGGCAAGAAAACCGACGGGCGGGGTCAGGGGTTGGTGACGGTCTCGGGTTCTTCGTCGGTGACGCGGAGGACGTCTTGACGGAGGCTCGAATCGTCTCGACGCTCGATTGCCGCCATGAGCCCGGGAGCGAGGACCAAGTGGTCGGCCCACGGCTCGACTCCGCGGCCGACGCCGTGGACGATGGCTCCCCGCCGGCGGAGGTCGCCGACGGCCGCGCCTGGGACGCACTCGGCCACGATTTCGTTCCATCGCGTCGGCGCCGGTTGTTCCCGCGACGGCGAGCCGATCACGTAGGTGCGCGCGAGGGATGCCTCCCAGCCGTCGCGTAAGGCGCCGGCGCGCAACACGACTCGTTCGCCGTCGGCGAGCGCTCGATCCGGCGGCAACCACGTGGACGCGCCGGCGTCGAGCGGGGCCGCGACGGCTTCGAAGGCCGGCGTCGTCACGCCCTGCGACGCGAATGCAGCCGCACAGATGCCCCGCAGGTCGCGGGGACGCATCTTGGGGCGGAGCGCAGCGATCATCGCCCCGAGCCCGACCCCGGCCACGACCGCCGCACGCTCGACGCCGGCGATCTTCTCGGGATCGGGCGTGCTCCAAAGCTCCGCGAACATCGGTCCGGCGTCGACGACCTCGGCATTGGGCATCACGCGCGCGACCAGAGTGCTTCCCATCGGCGACATCCCATCGACCGCCACCCGTCGCGCGTCGCGTACACCGTCGATCGCGATCAGCGCCGCGAGCAGCTTCTCCGGATTCCACGTGACACCGTAGAGACGCTCCACCGGGAAGCCGGGCGGGACGACGGCGTCGGTGTTCGCAAGGACGTGCACGGCTGTGGTTCGCCGGACGACCACGCAACCGGGAGCGAACGGCCGGGTTCCGGCCAACCACAGCCGCGAGGCATCCGAGACGGTGCGAGCGTTCGCTTCCCTCCCGAGCAGCAGCACGTCGACGTCGTCGCGCGCCATCAGATCGATGCACGCCGCGAGCCGACTCACGACGCCGCGCCCTCGTCGAGCTCGGCGCGCGCCGAGAGCCGGAGGTAGCCGTCACGAATCACCGCGACGATCTCCTCCGAGCGATGGCCGGCGCGACCGTCGTCCCAGACCACGGGTTCGAACACGAGCACCATGCCGGGTTGCAGCGTCAGCGCGGCGTCGAACGCGTCGCCGAGGTCGGTCCCCACGAACGGCATCTCGGCGCTGTCGGTGCCGATCCCGTGGGCCAGGTAGAAGTACGAGAGCCAGGGACGCCGACCATGATCGACACC
>JALYLU010000146.1:0-8013 GCA_030774075.1 Actinomycetota bacterium
GCCCAGGACCGCGGCCGCGGCGTGCTGCTCGGCGACGCGCCGCTCGGTGAGGGTCTCGCCCGGATCGAGCGCATCGGGCGCATGCTCGCCCAGCTCGCCCCTCGTGGCGACGACGAGCACCACGCGATGTCCTTCGGCTTTCGCACGGGCCATGGTGCCGGCCGTTGCAATCGACTCGTCGTCGGGGTGCGCGTGGAAGGTCACGAGGGTGAAGGGCACGGGCGCCTCGCGGGTTCGGGGTGGCTTGTGGCAGGGTATCTATGACGTTAGCGTCAGCCTTCGAACGGTTCTGAGGCATCCGGGGGGAAAAGCATGCGAGCGCGAATCCTGGTAGTCGGTGTGGCAATCGCGCTCGTCGCGGCCGCATGCGGGAACTCCGGATCGTCGAACAAGACGTCGTCGACGATTCCCGTAGGTGGGTCGACGGCGAGCAGCATCGACCCGAATAGCTTGAAACAGCACCTGACGGTAACGGCGCCCGGCGTCACCGACACTGAGATCCGGGTCGCGGCGGTCTTGACCGAGACCAACAACCCGATCGGGTCGACGTTCTCGCCCTTCGCCGACGGCATCAACGCGTATTTCAAGATGATCAACGACGGCGGGGGCCTGTACGGCCGTCAGCTCAAGCTCTCGAAGGTGCGCGACGACCAGCTGGGACAAAACGCGCAGACGGTGCAGGCGAGCCTCTCCAGCGACAAGGCGTTCGCGACCTTCGTGGCGACCATCCTGTTCACCGGCGCCAAGGCGCTGGCCCGCGCGAACCAGCCGACGTTCATCTGGAACATCAATCCCGAGTTCGCCGGTAACAACAACATGTTCGCCGACAAGGGCGCGCTGTGCTTCAAGTGCCCGGGCCACATCCTGCCCTGGATCGCCAAGAAGCTCGGGGCCACGAAGGTCGGCATCATCGCCTATGGCGTCTCCGCGGAGTCCACTGATTGTGCCGACGGCATACGAGCGTCGTTCGCGAAGTACCCCACCGCGACGATCGCGTACGAGGACAAGTCACTTCCGTTCGCGGCCGGACTCGCCGCCCAGGTCACCGCGATGAAGAACGCGGGGGTGAAGTTGGTCGGCACGTGTATCGACGGGAACGAGTCGTTCACGCTCGGCAAGGAGATGCAACGCCAGGGCATGAAGGCGGTGCAGGAGCTTCCCTTCGGGTACGACCCCGACTTCGTTGCCAAGAACGCCGACGTGTTCGAGAACGGGATCGTGAGCCCCCAGTTCGTGGCCTTCGAGCATCAGCCGCGGATTCCCGAGATCCAGAAGCTCTACGAGTGGGCGCAGAAGATCGGGAAGCCGGTCAAAGAGGTCACCGCGGCAGGATGGGTCGTCGCCGACGAGTTCGTCACCGGATTGAAGATGGCGGGCCCGAGCTTCTCGCAGCAGAAGGTGATCGACGCGCTCAACACGCTCACCTCGTACACGGACAACGGGTTCATCCAACCGATCGACTGGACGAAGCAGCACCAGGAGCCGCTCGGACATCCCGAGGCGCAGTCCAAGCTGGACTGCGCGAACTTCGTGAATGTGACGGCCGGGAAGTTCGTGCCGGTGTACGCCGAGCCCGACAAGCCGTGGGTGTGCTTCAACCGCACCGACCCGACGGTCGACACCCCGCAGCACCTGAGCTTCGTGACCCCGTAGCGCCGCCGGCCATGCCCCACCCGGCCACCATCGATCCTGGAGCACCGACGACGTGGAGGAGTTGATCAGCCGGATCCTCGTGGGAATGAGCTACGGCAGCGTCTACGCGCTCCTCGCCGTCGGGCTCGTGCTGACCTACAAGACGTCCGGCGTCTTCAACCTCGCGTACGGTGCCCAGGCCTTCGTCTCGGGTGCGATCTACTACGACCTGCGAGTTCGACACGACTGGCCCATCCCGACCGCGCTGCTGATCGCGGTGTTCATCGTTGCGCCGCTGCTCGGTCTCGTGCTCGATCGCGGGCTGTTCCGCTATCTGCGCAACGCCACCGCGATCGCAAAGCTCGTCACCGCGCTCGCGCTGCTCGTGGCGATCCCACAGATCCTGAAGCTGTGGTTCGGTCAGAACCCGGCCGCCGGGACCCAGGGCATCGTTCCGAAGGGCGACACGTCGTACAACCCCTTCGGAGACGTCTTCGTCAGCCGCAACGATCTCACGACGATTCTCGTGACACTCGTCGCGGTGATCGCGCTCACCTTGTTGTTCCGTTACACCTCCTTGGGACTTCAGATGCGCGCGGTCGTGGAGAGCGCCCGGCTGACGGAGCTCGCAGGTATCAACGCCGAGCGCGTGAGCACCGCGTCGTGGGTGCTGTGCAGCTTCCTTGCCGGTCTCGCCGGTGTGCTGCTCGCGCCGCTGTTCTCGGCCGTCTCCGACCTGAACTACACGACGCTCGTGGTCGTCGCGATCTCCGCCGCGGCCGTCGCGTCGTTGTCGAGCATCCCAATGGCATTCGTGGGCGGACTCGGTCTCGGCATCCTGCAGCAGATCCTCGACCGCTACCTCCCGACGGGGAGCGTTCTCGCCAGCAACATTCGTCCGGCGCTCCCGTTCATCGCGTTGTTCCTCGTGCTGATCTTCTCGCCCGCCCTGCGGGGCCGGCGGGAACTGGCCGATCCGCTGGCCGGAGTCGATCCGCCGCCTCCCGCGCTCGCGGCGACCGTGCGAAGCCCCGTGCTGACCAACGCGACGCGCATCTTCGGGGTGGTCGTCGGTCTCGCGGCCGCGTACTACATCTTCTTCCACGCGAGCGGGCAGTGGCTCGACGTCGCGATCCGGGCCACCATCTTGGCGGTCATCTTCCTCTCGATCACCGTGATCACCGGGATGGCGGGGCAGATCTCACTGTGCCAGGCGACGTTCGCGGGCATCGGCGCGTGCGCGACTGCGCAGCTCGCCACGCGCTTCGGGATGTCAGTGCTCGTCGCGATGGTCATCGCCGCCGCGTTGAGCGCGCTGATCGGCGCGTTGCTGGCGATCCCGGCACTGCGTCTCGGCGGCATCTTCCTTTCCCTGGCGACGTTCGCGTTCGCGCTCTTCTTCGACAACGTGATGGCGCGGTTCGACTGGGTTGGTGGGGGCGTCGTGCCGGAGGAGGCGCCCCGGCCGACGATCGGGTTCATCAACTTCGACCAGAGCGACAAGGCTTTTCTCGTCTTGTGCCTGCTCATCCTGCTGGTCATCTCGCTGTTGGTGCTCGCCGTGCGTAGCGGCACGACGGGCCGGTACCTCGACGCGCTGCGCGGGAGCGAGATGGCGGCCGCGTCGATCGGCATCAACGCGGCGCGCGCCCGGATCACGACCTTTGCGCTCGCGGCCGCCATCGCGGGCGTCGGCGGGGGCCTCCTCGCGATCTACGAGCGCGCGACGAATTACGACCCGAACTTCGTGTACTTCCAGGGGCTCATCTGGGTCGTCCTCGTCGTGTCGCTCGGATCGCGCAGCGTCGAGGGCGCGATCCAGGCTGCGGCCGGGTTCTTCGTCTTCCAGGCGGTGATCCTCAACGAGGTCGTGCCGTGGCTCGTCAACCTGCAGCCCTGGTACCACATGGGCCAGCCGCCGCAGACGCTCGCGATCATCCTGTTGAGCCTCGGCGCGTTCACGTACGCCAAGCATCCCGAGGGCATTCTCGAGTTGAACAAACGCAAGTCGCTGGAGGCGATTCAGCGCCTCATCGACCGGCGCTCGTCGAAGGGTGGATTCACGAGTGCGGAAGGCGACGTGGTCGACGGACCCGACGCAGTCGGTCTCCCGGCCGCCGCGGGAGGCCCGGCATCGTGACCGGGCTGCTTTCCGCGCAGGGCGTGACGAAGATGTTTGCCGGGATCACCGCGCTCGACGACGTCAGCCTCGAAGTCGGCGACCGTGAGCTCGTCGGGCTCATCGGGCCGAACGGAGCGGGGAAGACGACCTTCTTCAACTGCCTGCTCGGTCTGTTGAAGCTCGATGCGGGATCGGTGAGGTTCGAAGGGCGTGAGCTCTCCGGCAGCCCGACGCACAAGCGCGCCCGCCTCGGCATCGCGCGCACGTTCCAGCGCATCGAGCTGTTCACGGGCATGACGCCGCGCGAGCACTTCCTCGTCGCCGAACGGGTTCGCAACGGCCGGGGTGCGCTGTGGAAAGACGTGCTGTTCCTCGGACGCCCGACCTCTGCCGAGAACGAGCGCGCGCAGAAGATGCTCGACATGCTCGGTCTCGCGCCCGTCGGCGACCGCTCGGTGGAGTCGCTGAGCCTCGGCGTCGGCCGGCTGGTCGAGATCGGTCGGGCCCTCATGACGCAGCCGAAGCTCGTGTTGCTCGACGAGCCGTCGTCGGGCCTCGACCGCCACGAGACGGAAGAGCTCGCCGAGACGCTCCGCGGGGTGCAACGTGAGCAGGGCGTTGCGATCCTGCTCGTAGAGCACGACGTCGACCTCGTTCGGAACCTCGTCGAGCGCGTCTATGTGCTCGACTTCGGCACGCTGATCGCGTCGGGACCCACGTCCTCCGTCTTCGCCGACAGCGCCGTGCGCAAGGCGTACCTCGGGGATTTCGTCTGATGGCGGTCGCGCCCGAACCCGGCGCCGTAGCGCTGCTCGAGCTGCGCGACGTCGACGCCGCCTACGGTCCCTTCCGCGCGATCTTCGGCGTGTCGTTCGCCTTGTATCCCGGTCGCGTGCTCGCGCTGTTGGGGTCGAACGGTTCCGGCAAGACGACCATCGCGCGGGTCTCGTCCGGGCTGCTCGCGCCCACTGCCGGAACGGTCTGGTTCGACGGCGACGACGTCACCGACTGCCGCCCGTTCCGCTACGCGCGCCTCGGTATCGTTCACGCGCCTGAAGGACGCTCGGTCTTCGCGTCCCTCAGCGTCGAGGAGAATCTGGCGCTGACGTTCCAGCGCACCCGTGGCCGGTCCGGCGTCGGCGCGGCGCTCGCCCAGGCGTACGAACTGTTCCCTCGGCTCGGCGAGCGACGCCGCCAGACCGCCGGAACGCTCTCGGGCGGTGAGCAGCGCATGCTCTCCCTCGCGCGTGTTCTCGTCGAACAACCGCGCCTGCTCATCGCCGACGAGCTGTCGTTGGGCTTGGCGCCGATCGTGGTCGACGAGGTGTACCGCACGCTCGAGCGCATTCGCGACGCCGGCACGACGTTGCTCATCGTCGAACAGCATGTGCAGCACGCGCTCGCCATTGCCGACGACGCGATCGTGCTCGTAAAGGGCGAGGTCGCGTACTCAGGTCCGGTGTCGGAGCTCGGCGACCTGCATGCCCGGATGCTCGGCGGTGGTGACGGTGGTGGCAGCTAACCGCCGAACAGCGACGCGTGCGCGACGCGTGCGAGGGTCTCGGCGATCGCGTCCGGTTCGATGCGGACCTGTTTCGTCATTGCGTAGTAGTTGAGCCGTTCGAGCATCGCGACGAGCACGAGGGTCGCGATGGTCGGATCGAGGTCGGGGGGTGCGACCTCGTCGATCCGGGCGACGACGACGCCGGTGAACTGCGTCAGGAGGTCGGTGCCGAGCCGGCCGAACTCGCTGCCGCCGATCTCGGCTTCGGTCCAGGCGCGGATGACCGGGCCGTGGCGCCGGTAGACCTCGACGAACTGTCTGATCCATCGCTGCAGCCGGGCGCGGCCGGTCGCGCCCGCGCGGAGCGGTTCCATCGCCTCGGCGAGCGCCTGCATCTCTTGCGCCACTTCCGCCGCGAGGGCACGGAACAGATCCTCCTTGTTGGAGAAGTAGAGATAGAACGTCCCGTGGGAGGTCTGCGCCACCTTGACCACGTCGTCGACACGGGTCGCGTGGTAGCCCTTCGATGAAAGCACCGTCGCGCCCGCGTCGAGCAGCCGGCGCTGCGTGTTCCGGCCACGGGCGCGCAGCTCTCGTGGTTCACTCACTGCCCGCCGGCGCGCAGCGGGTTGGTTTCCGCCGGCCCGGGGCACCCGGGCAGGCTAGGTCGCAACCGACGTTCGTGTCAGGTTTCGGGCTTCTCGCCCTGACTGGACCGGGCCTGCACCGCTACGCTCCGACGCCGACGTCAGCTTTCGGAGGGCCCGGTGAGAGTGACCACATACGATGCCGTTTCCGTCGGCGAGGAACGGATACAGGAATTCCCGGCGCTCACGCGCACGATGTTCGTGAGGTACGCGGGCGCCAGCGGCGACTTCAACCCGATGCACCACGACGACACGATCGCGACTCAGGTCGGCAACCCGTCGGTGTTCGGGCACGGGATGCTCTCGATGGGGCTCGCCGCTCGAGTTCTCAAGGACTGGTTCGGTGCCGAGTCGCTGCGGCGTTTGCAGGTCCGGTTTGCGAAGCAGGTCTGGCCCGGCGACGTGCTCACCTGCACGGCCGTCGTCACCGGGAAGCGCGAGGACGGCGGTGAGCATCGCGTCGACCTCGACCTCACGGTCGCGAACCAGGACGGCGTCACGGCGATCACCGGCTCCGCCACCGCCGCGGTCGCGTAGATGGGGTTGCTCGACGGTCGCGTCGCCATCGTCACCGGCTCGGGACGAGGCATCGGGCGGGAGTTCGCGTTGTGCTTCGCGCGGGAGGGCGCATCAGTCGTCGTGAACGACGTGGGCGTCTCGCTCGACGGGCGCGGGACGGAGTCGACCCATAGTCAAGACCCCGCAGCGCAGGTGTGCGCCGAGATCGAGGCACTTGGGTCGAAGGCCGTGCCCAACTACGACTCGGTCACCGACTTCGACGGTGCTCGCGACATCGTGCGCGCGGCCGTCGACGCGTTCGGCACGGTCGACATACTCGTGAACAACGCGGGGATCGTGCGCGACAAGACGTTGCTGAAGATGGATGAGTCCGATTTCGATTCGGTCGTCGGCGTGCACCTGAAGGGCACGTTCAATTGCACGCGGCACGCGGCCGAAGTGATGAAGGAGAAGGGTTACGGGCGGATCGTCAACATCACGTCGTCGGCCGGGTTGCGCGGCAACTTCGGACAGACGAACTACGGTGCCGCCAAGGCCGGCATCATGGGTATGACCTTCGTCTGGTCGATGGAGCTCGGCCGCTACGACATCACGGTGAACGCGGTTGCGCCGGCCGGAGCAACGCGCATGACTGCAGCGCTCTACGAACGCTCGGGTAAGGAACCTCCGCCGGAGGAGAACCCGGCGCTCAACGCGCCGCTCGTCGCGTTCCTCGCGTCCGAGGGAGCCGCGCATGTGAACGGCCAGATCCTGGGCCGGACCGAGTACGCGTACACGCTGTTCCAGCACCCCAAGCAGATCGCGTGGATGTGGAAGGACGGCGGGTGGAGCGCGGCGGAGGTCGCCGAGAAGTTCGACGCGACGCTCGGCCAGCACATCCAGCCGGTCGGCATGGTGATGCCCAAGTCGATGGAGAAGTGAGCGACCGAGTGATGCGCCGGGGCGGGTGATGCGTTGGCCGTTGGGGGTCGTCGACGTCGTGTACGCGCGGCGCGGCGACGTCGCCGAGCGTGCCCTCGCCGCCCGGGCCGACGGGTTCGCGCACATCGACCCGCTCGTCGACACTGATCCGGAACTGCTCGCGCTCCCGATCGGGTGTCCAACCGCGTTCCCGAAGCCCGTCGACACTTGGTGCTCGACGCCCGCGCCGAGCGCGCAGCTCGACGGCGCGTGGGAGCGGGCGGTGCGTTGGTGGCGCGCGGCTCCACGCGCGCTGATGGAACCATGGGCAGGCGCGGTGGTGAATTCGATCGACGCCGTGCGCGCGTTCCGGGCCGAGGTCGGTGACATCCGGATGCTCGTCGATACGGGGCACGTCGCCGACTGGGGCGGCGATCCGTGCGAGCTGCTCGAGCTCGCCGACCACGTCCAGCTCCGGCAGGGGAAGCCGGGCAGCACGCAGCTGCACGTCGACGATCCGACGGGTGTCGTCGACTTCGACGCCGTGTTCCGCGCGCTGGAGCGGCTCGACTACCGCGGCAAGGTCAGCGTCGAACACTTCGACCTGCCCGACGACGGCTGGCCGCTCGACGACCCGGAGCAGTGGGCGCGCGATCTCGCGGCGCGGTTACGCGGGTCCGAGCCAGACC
>JALYLU010000146.1:8023-9508 GCA_030774075.1 Actinomycetota bacterium
AGCCAGACCGGTAGCGGAAGTCCAGGCGTCGGCATTCCCGCGAACGCAACGAGGTTGCCGGGGAGCGCGTCGGTGACGAACAGGGTCCGGAGGTCGTTGCCGCCGAAGCAGCAGTTGGTCGTGAGCCCTTCGCCTTCGATGGGAAGGAAGTCGAGGACCGTTCCGTCGCGATCGACGACGCGGACGCCGTGCTCGATCGTCGACGCGACGTAGAAGCGGCCCTCGGCATCGAGACAGAAGCCGTCGCCGCCGCCCGAGCCGAGCTTGGGGACGAGCCATTCGCGCGAACCGTCGGCGTACACACGCTGCAGGCCACGCCGCTCCACCACGACGACGGTGCCGTCGGGTTCGAACGCGATGCCGTTGCAGTAGAAGAACCCGTCGGCCAGCGTGGTGACGCTCCCGTCGCGCCCGAACACCATGACGCGCCCGAGCCCGTCCTCGGTCGGGGGGAAGTGGCCGGGGTCGGTGAAGTACACCGCGCCGTCGGGCGTGATCGCGAGATCGTTCGGGCCGCGGAATCCAACGTCGGCGAGGTAGGTCACGGTGCCGTCGGGCGACGCGAGCTGCAGTCCGGGAACCGCCGGTACACACGCGGGCAGCGTGGCGAAGACGCCGGGAAGCTTCGAGAAGTCGATGCCGCCGTTCTGAGTGACGAGGATCGAGCCGTCGGCCGCGAGCGCGGCGCCGTTCGCGCCACCGCTCGTCACCGCGATCCGCACGACCGTCCCCGAGTCGGGCCGGACGCGGAATAGCGCGCCCGCGGCGACGCTCGTTGCGACGACGGTTCCGTCGGGGCACCACACAGGGCCTTCGGCGAACGGGATGCCTTCGCCGATGACGACCGACTGCACGGTCCGGCACCGTACGCCGGACACGGCGGCGCGAGCTAGCTTCTCCCGTCGTGCGGATCATCACCCAGCTCGGCGCGTCCTCGCCCGAAGCCACCCGGATCCGAGATGCGTTTCCCGACGTCGAGCTCGTGGAGTACGCGGGAGGCGAGCCGCCGGCCGGCCTGCAGGCCGACGCCTTCTTCGGTGGTTATCTCGGTTGGGACGCGATTCTCGACTGCCTCGACGCGGCCGGGGTGCGCTGGGTCCAGCTCTCGGGAACCGGGATCGACAACGTGCCGCCCGCCGTGTTCGATCACGATCGGATCGTCACGTGCGCGCGCGGCGCCAGCGCGGTGCCGATCTCGGAATGGGTCATGGCGGCGATCCTGGCGTGGGCGAAGCGCTTTCCACAGACCTTCCTCTCGGAGCCACCGAAGTACTGGAACTTTCCGATCCCCACCCTGGAGTGCGTCGAAGGGTCGGCCGTCGCCCTGGTCGGTCTGGGTGGCATCGGCCGCGCGATCGCCTCCCGGGCGCAGGCGTTCGGCATGGAAGTACGTGCGCTCCGGCGCACGAATGCGCCGAGCCCCGTCGAAGGCGTCCGGGTCGTGCGTTCGCTCGACGAGCTCCTACCGGGCGCTGCGCACGTCGT
>JALYLU010000147.1 GCA_030774075.1 Actinomycetota bacterium
CCGGGTCGAGTTCCTCGGCTACCGAGATTCGGGGATGGCGGGCGAGTCCACGAACGACGACGAGGGTGCGTTCGCGCGCGCCGACGTCGAGGAGGCCGCGGGCCGCCTCGCGAAGGTCCTCCGTGAAGAGGCCGCCGACGTGCTCACCGTGTACGACAACCACGGCGGCTACGGGCATCCCGACCATGTGCAGGTACATCGGGTCGGCGTGCGTGCGGCCGAGCTCGCGGGCACGAGACGCGTGTACGAATCAACGATGAATCGTGACTACATCCGCCGCCTCATCGAGCAGCGCGCCGGCGAGATGCCCGACACGCCGGACGCGCCCGATGCCGCGCAGATGGACGACTTCGGCTCCCCCGAGTCGATCATCACCACGACCGTCGACGTCCGCGATTTCGTCGACCGCAAGCGCGACGCCATGGCGGCTCACGCCAGCCAGATCCCCGCCGACTCGTTCTTCTTGGCGATGCCGCCCGACGCCTTTCGCCAGGCTTTCGGAGCCGAATGGTTCATCCGCCGTGACGCGCCGAACATCCGAGAGAAGTGGATTTTCGACGACCTCTAGCCCGCCACACGGCACGAGAATCCCACTTGCGACGCGCGACACTGAGACGTGGGCCTGTCCTGGACTTTCCTCGCCGTCGCCGCCTGGGGCGGGCTGTGGACGCTCGTCTCGTTCCGGCCACCGCATCGGCCGCCGGGGCTGATGGTCGTCGGCTTCTTCGCGGCGTGGACCACTACGGAGCTGGCGCCGATCCACATGCTGTGGCAAGGAGCGGCGACCATCGTGTTCATCGCGTTCGGCGCATTGGACGCGTGGCCCGGTTGGGTGGCGCTCGGGATCACGCTCGCGTCGCTGTTCGGGCTCGGGGCGAGCGTCAAAGGCGCGCTTCAGACCGACCGGGTCTTCGTCGCCGCGTTGGGGAGCGCATTGGGCCCAGAGTGGGACGCCGACCTCGACCCGACGCTCGAGCTCGCCGGTCGCCACATCAAATGGAGCCGCGTGCTCCGACCGTTCAGCTTCGAGCGGCGCGGCGTACGGCGCATCAGCAACCTGCAGTACGTCGACGATGGCAGGCGTCGCCACCGTCTCGACGTCTATCACGGCGACGACGTCGAGGCCGGTGCCCCCGTGCTTCTGCAGATCCACGGCGGCGCGTGGGTCGTGGGCCGCAAGGACCAGCAGGGGCTGCCGCTGATGTACCACCTCGCGGCGCGGGGCTGGGTCTGCGTCGCGATCAACTATCGCCTCTCGCCACGCGCGACGTGGCCCGACCACCTGGTCGACTGCAAGCGCGCGCTGGCATGGATCCGCGCCAACATCGCGGACTACGGCGGCGATCCTGACTTCGTCGTCGTCACTGGCGGCTCGGCCGGCGGTCACCTGAGTGCGCTCATGGGACTGACGGCGAACGATCCGGAGTTCCAGCCCGGGTTCGAGGCCGTCGACACCTCGGTCCGGGCGATGATCCCCTTCTACGGTGTCTTCGACTGGACGGGCACGGTGGTGCGCAACGAGGGCCTGCGCGAGCTCCTCGAACGCCGGGTCGTGAAGCGAACGCTCGCGGAAGCGCCCGACGTGTTCCGGAACGCGTCGCCGCTCTTCCGCGTCCGGCCCGACGCGCCGCCGACCCTCGTCGTACACGGCGACCTCGACACCCTCGCGCCCGTCGAGCAGGCCCGGGCATTCGTCTCGGCGCTTCGTGCCACAAGTCGGGAGCCGGTCGTCTACGTGGAGCTTCGTGGCGCGCACCACGCGTTCGAGGTGTTCAACTCGGTCCGCACGCTGCACGCGATCGCCGGCGTCGACCTGTTCCTCGCCTGGCTCCTCAACGCTGCGCGCGACGCGACATCTCGACACGACGCCGGCCGAACGTGTAGTGCGGAAGGGGCTCGATCGGAGAGCGATCGGATACCCACGGCGCGTACGGAGCCATCACGAAACCCGCCAATGTGATGAGCACGCGGTCGTAGTTGACGCGCCAACCGGCGAAGTCGCGCCACGCCTGGTCACGATCCGGGCGTACGGGCAGGTCCGCCGCCACGAGCTTGTCGTAGAGCTCGTCGAACTCGTCGCGCGCCACGCTGATCGGATCATCGGGCGCGGGCGAATCGTCGTAGTCGAACCCGAAGAAGCCCGCGACCTCGCGCAGCGCGAGGTAGCCCGATCGGATGCACAGCTGCGCCTGGGACGAAACGGGGATGTCGAGCACGGCGAGCCGAATCGAAGCGGTGTCGAGCACCGCGCCCGCGGCCGTCAGCCAAGAGCGATGCGGGTTCGGCGATCGGAAGAACGAAAGCGAGCCGTACGAAGTGTGGGTCTCCTGAACCTCCGTGAACCAGGCCATCCACGCGCTCCAGAAGATGTCCATCTCGTACAAGAAGCCGGTCTGGTGCGCGCGCACGATGAACTCGCGGGGCGTCGGCGGAGTACCGGCCCGGATCGCGAGATCGGTCACCGCGACCTCGCGCCTCGAGAACGTGTTGTAGATGGTCGGGAGGTACGCGATCAGCAGCGCGAGGATCGCGAGCCCGATCGTCGCCTCGCTGAACGCGGCAAAGGCGCCCGGCAGGTCGGGCGGGCGCTCGAAGCCGAGCGTGAGCTGTGACGAACCGCTCGTCATGACCGCACTCCGCCAACCGAAGTCCTCGATCCCCTCGAAGATGCACGCGAACGCGCCGAACACGACGAGCATCGACACGAAAGGCAAGGCCAAGAGCGCGACCGGCGCGTAGAGCGCCATCACCCGGTCGCGCGCCTCGTAGGTGCGCCGCGGTGACGCGAACACATTGAACGCGCGCCGAATCGTCAGGAACACGACAACCGTGAACAGCACGACGGTGCCGCGGGGCACGACGAACGTGCGGACGGCCGCATCGAGCACGACCGCCGTCGCGGCGACTCCGGCGACGACGAGCAGGACGTCGACGAGCACGTGCACGCGACTACTCCTCGCCCGACGGTCGGCGCCGGTAGCGCTTGATATCGGCGTGACGCCGCTTGTCGTCGACCCGACGCTTCTTCGCGGCTCGCGACGGCTTCGTCGAATACCGCTGCGGGTCGATGTGCAGCGCGGCCGCGAGCCGGGCCTGCAACCGTTCGAGCGCGAGCTCGCGGTTCTGGTGTTGCGACCGACGCTCCGACGCGGTCACGCGCACGACCGGACCGAGCCGTTCCAGCAGTCGGGCCCGTTGACGCGGGCCGAGCGAGGGCGACGATGCCACGTCGAATCGCACCTCGACCTTGGTGTTGGACGTGTTCGCGTGTTGACCCCCCGGTCCGCCGGAGGCCGTGAAGCGCCATTCGAGCTCGTCGCTCGCGATCGCGCACGACCGCGTGATCCGCAGCACGCCGTCCGGGTCCACATCACGGACACTAGGCAATGCCCGTCGCTGCAGCTCCGCTCGCGAGCTCGCCGAGCTAACGGGTCAGCGGCTTGTACTTCAGGCGGTGGGGCTGGTCGGCTTCGCCGCCGAGGCGCCGGTGGCGATCGGTTTCGTAGTCGGAGAAGTTGCCCTCGAACCACGTCACCTGGCTGTCACCCTCGAATGCGAGGACGTGGGTGGCGATGCGGTCGAGGAACCAGCGGTCGTGGGAGATGACCACGGCACAGCCCGGGAATTCGAGCAGCGCGTCCTCGAGCGCACGCAACGTGTCGACGTCGAGGTCGTTCGTCGGCTCGTCGAGCAGCAACACGTTGCCGCCCATGAGCAACGCCTTCGCCAGGTGCAGCCGGTTGCGCTCGCCGCCCGAGAGATCGCCGACCCGCTTCTGCTGGTCGGACCCCTTGAAGTTGAGGCCGGCCACGTACGCGCGCCCGTGCACCTCCCGATCGCCGACCTTCACGAGGTCGACGCCACCGGTGATCTCCTCGTAGACGGTCTTGTCGGCGCCGAGCGACTCGCGCGACTGGTCGACGTACGCGAGCTGCACCGTCGGACCGATCTTGAGCGAACCGTCGTCGGGCTCTTCCTGGCCGACGAGCATGCGGAACAGCGTGGTCTTGCCCGCGCCGTTCGCACCGATGACACCGATGATGCCGCCGGGCGGCAACGAGAACGAGAAGTTCTCGATCAGCAGCCGGTCGCCGTAGCCCTTGCTGATCTGCTCGGCTTCGATCACGAGGTCGCCGAGGCGCGGACCCGGCGGGATCGAGATCTGGACCTTGTCCTGACGCTTCTCGGCCGATTCGGCCTCGGCTACGAGCTTGTCGTACGCGGTGATGCGCGCCCTTCCTTTGGCTTGACGCGCCCGCGGCGCCATTCGTACCCACTCGAGCTCGCGCTGCAGGGTGCGGCGCCGGGTCTCGTCGACCTTCTCCTCCTGTGCGAGCCGTTGCTCCTTTTGCTCGAGCCAGCTGGTGTAGTTGCCTTCCCACGGGATGCCCGCGCCGCGGTCGAGCTCGAGGATCCAACCCGCGACGTTGTCGAGGAAGTAGCGGTCGTGCGTCACCGCGACGACAGTGCCGTGGTACTCCTGAAGGTGCCGTTCGAGCCACGCGACCGACTCCGCGTCGAGATGGTTCGTGGGCTCGTCGAGCAACAGGAGGTCGGGCTTGCCGAGCAGCAGGCGGCACAGCGCGACCCGGCGTCGCTCGCCGCCGCTCAGCGTGGCGACGTCGGCGTCGGCCGCCGGAAGTCGCAACGCGTCCATCGCGATGTCGAGCTGGCGGTCGAGATCCCAGCCGCTGACGTGATCGATCTTGTCCTGGAGGTCGGACTGCTCGGCGAGAAGCTTGTCGAAGTCGGCCTCGGGCTCGCCCATCGCGTTGCACACCTCCTCGAACCGGTCGAGGAGCGACTTCGTGCTCGCGACGCCCTCCACGACGTTTCCGAGGACGTCCTTGTCGGCGTCGAGCCGTGGCTCTTGCGGCAGGAACCCGACCGAGAACCCGGGCGTCACCCGGCATTCGCCCTGGTAGCCGTCGTCTTCACCCGCGATGATGCGCAGCAGCGTGGACTTGCCCGCGCCGTTCAGCCCCAGCACTCCGATCTTCGCCCCGGGGAACATCGAGATGTTGACGCCGCGCAGCACTTCCTTGTCGGGCGGGTGCACCCGGCGCAGATCGCGCATCGTCAGGATGAATTGGTGAGCCATACTCCTCCACCGTACCGGCCACTCGGAGGAGGACCAGTGTCGGAAGTCTTCGACATCGCCGATCACTACTGCGATCAGCTCGGCGCGCTCGATCCGTGCAGCGCGACGTACGCCGGCATACCCGGCCACGACCACGAGATGACCGACTACTCACCCGCGGGCGTCGCCGGGCGGGTCGACCTCGTGCGCGCCACGCTCGTGGCACTGGCTGCGGCGACGCAGGAAACCGACGACGACCGGCTCGCCGCGAGCGTGATGACCGAACGATGCTCGCTCGACGTCGAACAATACGAAGCCGGCGAGCGGCTGCGCGACGTTCGGATCATCGGTAGCCCGATCCAGTCGGCGCGGCAGTGCTTCGACCTCATGCGCCTCGACACCGACGACGACTGGGCCGTTGCCACCGAGCGCATGACCCGCGTTCCCGACTCGCTCGAGAGCATCGAGGAATCTCTGCGGACCGGCGTCGACCAGGGTGTCGTCGCGGCCCGGCGCCAAGCCCTCGCGTGCGCGGAGCAAGCGGCGACGTGGGGCGGTCAGCGCGAAGCCGAACCATTCTTCCGCGCCCTCGCGTCGCGCCGTCCGGACGACACCGAGCTCGCCGCCGCGGCCGAGCTGGCGACCTCGGGATACGCGCGCCTCGCCGCGTACCTGCGCGACGAATACGCGCCCGTGGCCGACTCGCGCGATCCCGTCGGGCGCGACCGCTACACGTTGTTTGCACGCGACTTCAACGGCATCGATCTCGACCTCGAAGAGACGTACGCCTGGGGCTGGGAGGAACTGCACCGAATCGAGGACGCGATGCGCCACGTCGGCGAGCGCATCCTCCCGGGCGCGGCGATCGACGAGGTGATCGAGCACCTCGACAAAGATACCAACCGCGCGATCGAGGGCGTCGAGGAATTCCGGCGCTGGAATCAAGAACTCATCGACCAGACGATCTCGGATCTCACCGACACCCACTTCGAGATCGCGGAGCCGTTGCAGCATTGCGAGGCGATGATCGCGCCGCCCGGGGGCGCGGCGGCGATGTACTACACGGGACCCACCGAAGACTTCTCCCGGCCCGGTCGTACGTGGTACCCCACCATGGGCCAGACCCGCTTCCCGCTGTGGAAGGAAGTCAGCACCTGCTACCACGAGGCGGTTCCGGGACATCACCTGCAGGTGGCGCAAGTGGTGTACCTCGCCGAAAAGCTCTCTCGCTTTCAAAGACTGTTCGGCTTCGTCTCCGGTCACGGCGAAGGATGGGCGCTGTACGCGGAGCGATTGATGGGCGAGCTCGGTTACCTCGAAGACCCCGCGTTCGAGATGGGGATGCTCGCGGCGCAGGCCATGCGCGCGGTCCGGGTCGTGGTCGACATCGGGATGCATCTCGAGCTCGCGATCATCGACGGAGAGCCGCACGCGGGCGAGACGTGGACGCCCGAGCTCGCGCTGCCCTTCGTGATCGGGCGCAGCCGCTTCCCCGAGGTTTTCATGCGGAGCGAGGTCGACCGCTACCTCGGTTGGCCGGGCCAGGCGATCAGCTACAAGGTCGGCGAGCGCGTGTGGTTGGAGTCTCGCGCCGACGCAAAGCGCCGCAAGGGGGCCGGCTTCGACCTCAAGGAGTTCCACACCTTCGCGCTCGACCTCGGCAGCATGGGCCTCGGTCAGCTGCGCGACGAGCTCGCCCGGTTCTAGTCTCCCGCCATGTCCGACGTGCTCGACGCCTTCACCGAGACGCAGTTCACCGACAAAGGCGAGACGCGAACGGTGTACCGCGCCGGGTCGGGGCCCGGTGTAGTGGTGATGAGCGAGATGCCCGGCATCACGCCCAACGTCGCCGGATTCGCGCAGCGGGTCGTCGACGCCGGATTCACGGTCGCGATGCCGTGCATGTTCGGCGAGACCGGTCGCGCACCGTCCGTCCCGTACGTGTTGAAGTCGATGACCCAAGGTTGCATCTCGCGAGAGTTCTCGAACTGGGCGCTCAATCGCACGTCGCCGATCATCGAATGGCTGCGTGCGCTGGCCCGCGATCTGCACAAAGAGTGCGGCGGACCCGGCGTGGGCGCCATCGGCATGTGCTTCACCGGAGGATTCGCACTCGCGATGTCGGTCGACGACACGATGCTCGCTCCGGTACTCAGCCAACCTTCGCTGCCGTTCGCGGTGGGCAAGGCGCGCAAGCGCGCGCTCGGCCTGTCGGACGCCGATCTCGCCCGCGTCGCGCAGCGGCAAGACCTTTGCGTGCTGGCCATGCGCTTCACCGGCGACACGCGTGTTCCCGAGGAACGCTTCGCGCATCTGCGCGAGGTGCTCGGCGACCGGCTGATCGCGATCGAGATCGAGAACCGTCCCGGCCGGAATCCGCACGAGATCCCGAAGCTGGCGCACTCGGTCGTGACCGAGCACCTCGTCGACGAGCCGGGACACCCGACGAAGGATGCCCTCGATCGGGTCCTCGCGTTCTTCAAGGAACGGCTCGCGAGCTGAGCGGACGGATCTTCAGCGGCAGACGAAGCAGCCGACGTCGGTCCGGATCCGAAACGCGCCGTCGGCCTCGATGACCGCACGCGATCGCCGCTCGACCTCACGTAGCACGCTCTCGCGTCCGCCGTCCGGAGCCATGGCGAGGCTCCATCCGCTCGCCACATAGTCGACGATCGGCTGAACCTCGGAGACGACGAGCTCGCTGCGCGCGTCGTGCCGCGTCACGGACGCGAAGTGCCGCCGTAATTCCTCGTCGCCGGACTCCGACGAGAAACGCCAGTAGGCGCGCTCTGGATTCCGACGGCCGAGCACCTCGTGCGCAACGTCGCCGATCAGCGCGTTCATCTCCTGAAGATGACGGCGCGAGTTGGTCAACACCAAAACGACACCGTCCGGCAAGAGCACCCGCCGCATCTCGGAGATCGCGAGATCGCGGTCGGGCACGTGGTACAGCATGTGCATCGCGAGCACACGGTCGTAGGACCCATCGCCGAACGGCAGTCGCTGCGCATCACCGACAAGGAGTGACACGGTCGACCGCGTCCGCGCCGCCGAAAGCATGCCCGGCGACAGGTCCATGCCCGTGACGGCGCCGCGGTGTTCTCGACGCGCGAACTCCGCGAGATACATACCGTTGCCGCAACCCACGTCGAGGATGCGCTCGTTCCCGCGCAGCACGGCGAGGTCGAGCGCCCACGCCGCCGCACGCACCGGAGGCTGCTGGAAGCGGTAGATCGCCTGGCGGGACGCGAGGTTTGCGTCGGAGGCGTACTGGACTCCCGTGAGGTACTGCCGGTCGACGAGCCGATCATTCACAGCTCGCAGACAACCTTGCCGTAGGTGCCGCGCGATCCGAGCCGAGCAAGTGCCGCCGGCACCTCGGCCAACGAGACGCGCTCGGAGATCAGCGGATCGATCTTCCCCGCCTCGAAGAGTCGCATGAGCTCGTCGTGGGTCTCGCGCACCAGTCGCGGATTCATCACGTTGTACAGACCCCAGTGCACGCCGACCACCGCGTAGTTCTTGATGAGAACGTGGTTCGTCCGCGCCTCCGCGAAGCGCCCGCCCGTGAAACCGATGATCAGGATGCGGCCTTCGAACGCGATGCACTTCGTGGAACGGTCGTAGGTGTCGCCGCCGACCGGGTCGTAGATCACGTCGGCGCCGCGACCGTCGGTGAACTCTTTCACCGCGTCGACGAAGTCGTGCTCGCGGTAGTCGAGCGCGAGGTGCGCGCCGAGCTTCCGGCACACCTCCACCTTTTCCGGTCCGCCCGCGGTCGCGATCACGCGCGCACCGGCCGCGAGCCCGAGCTGGATCGCGGCGCTGCCGACGCCACCCGCGCCCGCGTGCACGAGTAATGTCTCCCCCGGCTGCAGGCGCGCGCGGCGGTGAAGAGCGAGGTGTCCGGTCTGGTAGACGACGTGCAGGGCCGACCCGGCCGCGAACGACATCGATTCCGGGATCGGGAACACGGCGCCGGACGCGCCGGCGGTCGTCGACTCCGCGAAGCCGCCGGGACCGAAGTTGGGGATCGCCAGCACCCGGTCGCCTACGCGGATCCCGTCGACGCCGGCACCGATCTCGTCCACGACCCCCGCGACTTCAGCGCCCGGCGTGAACGGGAGCGGCGGCTTGACCTGGTACTCACCCCGGCACATGAGCACGTCCGGGAAATTCAAGGCCGCCGCGTGCACCCGCAGCCGCACGTCACCGGGCCGAACCTCCGGCTCGGGGCCCTCCTCGAGCGACATGACATCGTCGGGTTCACCGAGCTCATGAACGCGTAACGCCTGCACGATGCGCCAGTCTCGCAGACTTCGCGCTTCACTGGTCCGGTGGAGCTGACGGCGACTCGCATGGTTGCCGGTGGGGATGCGCTCGGGCGCGCCGACGACGGCCGAGTGG
>JALYLU010000148.1 GCA_030774075.1 Actinomycetota bacterium
CGACGGCGGTCACCGTTGTGCCGTCGTCGTCGATGCGTACGTCGCTGTTGTGCACCAATCCCGAGCCATCACGCGTCAACGTCGCGCTCGCGGCCGCTTGGCCTTGTCCGTCGGTTCCGCCGTCGACTTGCGCGGCGCGGGCGCCGTCTTGGGCTGCCGATGCCAGTACGGCCCGGGCGTGCATCGCCAACGCGAACTGGATCACCAACAACACGCAGAACAACAGCACCGGCATGATCACGACGGTGCTCGAAACGTCTCCGCGTTCGCTTCGACAGCGGCGCCCGCCGCAACAGTCGTTCACTCGACTGGGTGCGGCGTCAGCCGCCGGTCGGCGTTGAGTTCGCCTTGGCGGTCACCTTCGCCACGATGATCGCGCCGGCGCTAATGGCCAACGCGCACAAGATCGCAATGATGATGACCGTCGAGGAGATCTCCCCACGTTCGTCACGAGAGGCACGCGCGCGGAGCGCGCCGGTCGTTGCCGACCATGCCAGCCACGCTCTGACCTGCCACCGAATCAACTGGTCCACGGATCCTCCCTCACTCTTCAGAGCTGCATGACTCGAACCATCGCCGGATATCCGATCAACAAGATGAACGCCACCAGCATCAGCACCGATGGCACCGCCATCCGTTCGCTGTTGGCTTCGGCGCTCGCCAACGCGTATGCGAACTGGTGCTCACGCAAGCTGTGAGCCTTCGCGACCAGCGACTCCCGGACCGCCGCGCCGGCTTCGCCGGCGAGCTCGATCGACGCGCACAGGTCCCGCAGCTCAGTTACCCCTAGGTCGTCGCCGAGGCGTCGCAGCGCATACCAGGGCGATTCGCTGCGACGACGCGCCAACGCCAACGCGTCACGCAGCTGGCCGATGGGACGCGTCACACCCACGCGGGCTGCATGCCACAGCGCACCCTCGATCGCGGCACCGCCCGCAAGTTCGATCGTCACCACATCCAAGTACGCGCCCAAAGAGGCGCCGAAGTCGCGTCGCGCGCTGGCGGCCTCCGACGCCAACAAACGCCGCGGGAGCACGTAACCGATCATCCCGCCGATGAGCGCGCCGACCACCGGGACCGTCACCGGCACAAACACTCCGCCAGAGGCCATGACGAGCCACATGCCAACCGGCAAGGACGCAAACGCGGCGAGCATCGTCAGTTTGGTCGTCGCGTACCGTTCGAGCGGGCGGTCCAAGACGTCGAGATCGGCCTGCAGTTGCGGCGTACGTTCGGACGCGACCAGCACCGCGGCCCATCGCGCCGAACGCGAATCTGAGCTGGGGTGCCTTGGTGGCGGCCGATGCGCCGCGGCGATCGCATCGACGAGGCGCCGCGGTTGGACACGCGCCCCGGCAACAATGAGCCACATGCCGCAGGCCGCCAGCGCGCCGACGGTAAGGCCGAGAAGCACGATCACGACCCGACCGCAGCATCGGGCGCGGCGGCGAACACCCGCGGGCCGGACTCGACGCGCGCCAGACGTGCAACACCGATCAGGCCCGCGGAGAACAGGCCGCCAACCACGATCAGCATGACCTGACCGGCGGCGCTGTCGAACGGGCTCAGATAGGAACGATTCCATGCGACGATCCCGGCCACCAACACGACCGTCACCGCGACGACGAGACGGTTCGCGGTGTAGGTCTTGGCCCGTGACGCCTCGATACGCAACCGCATCGAGGCCTGGGTACGTGCGAGATCCGCCGTCTCGCCCAGCACTTCCGAGAGCCGCGACGATGGACGCGACGCCGCCACCAACAACGCGGTCACAATCAGATCGGCGACCGGATCGCCGAGTTCGTCGGCGAACCATTCCAACCCGGCGCGCACCCCATGGCGTTCAGCGCGCGCCGCGAGCTCACGCACCTGCGGGGCAATCGCGCTCGGCGCGACCCGGGCCGACCATGCCAACGCGTCCTGTACGCCCGCGGCCGCGCCGATGCCGTCGCGGAGGGTTTCTGCCCACGACGCCAACGCCTCGAGGCGTTCGATCTGGCCAGCACGCGCCTTTCGTCTCCCGAACAACGTCGGTGCGGCAAACCCGGCCGCTCCTCCGAACACACCAACGACCGGCCACCGAGTCACGACCAGGCCGCACAGCGCCCCAAGAACTGCTAACCCGCACCGCAACGCGAAGCGATCGCTCCACACCCCCAAACCGACGCGCTGCGCACGACGCGTCGCCACCGGTTCGGGCCAACGCAACAGGCCGGCGACAATCAGACAAAGCCCAGTCGCGCCAACCAATCCGACCAACACGCCGCCGTACAACAGCATCACGACACCGCCCGATCGTGATACATGTCGTCGGCGTCGAAACCCACGTCCGCGAGCCGCAGGGCGAGATCTTCAGTGACCGGCGTTCCGGTCGGCACCGCCCGGCTGTCGCGACCGGGCCGCAGCAATTCGTTCGACAACACTTGCTCGTCAACTGCGGACGCGACCTCGCGCACCGAAGACAGCACGCGTGTCCCGTCGCTGAGCTGACGGACATGCAACACCAGGTGCACGCTATTGGCGATCAGCTGCGACGCGGCCGACTTCGGCAACCGCTCCGGTGCCATCGCCGCGTACAGCGCCAACCGGTCGAACACCGATGCCGACGAGTCCGCGTGCACGGTGCACATCGAGCCATCGTTGCCTTGGCCCATCGCCAACAACATTGGGATCACCTCGTCGCCGCGGCACTCGCCGACGATCACGCGATCGGGACTCATGCGCAATGCGTCGCGGGCGAGCGTCGCCATCGAGATCCCGCCCTCACCTTCGATGTTCGCGTCCCGCTGCTCCAACGAGACGACATCAGCATGCATCGACGCATCCGCGTGGAGATCCAGCTCGGCGGAATCCTCGATCACGACCAGCCGTTCCGACGGATCGATCGCCGCGGCCAACGCCCGGAGCGTTGTGGTCTTGCCCGTCGCGGTCCCTCCACCGATCACCAGATTGCGGCCCGCCCGTACGCACGCCTCCAAGAACCGCGCTTGCGCGGGCGTGCACCAGCCCAGCCCGACGAGATCCGCCAGGCTGACCTTCGGATACCGGTTCCGTCTGATCGTCAACGACACACAATCCGAGACCTCCATCACCGCGAAGAGGCGCGCGCCATCTGCCAGGCGCAAGTTCAGCCGCGGCGCCGCGAGGTCGAAACGCCGTTCGCTGCGGCCCGTGGTCGCGGCGATTTGCTGCACCAACTGCACCAACTGCTCACCACTCGACGCGATCGGCCCGACCTGCTCCTTCGAACCGTCTGTGCGTCGCACCCACACGACATCGGGGCCGTTGGCATACACGTCCTCGACGGTCACATCATCCAGATGCGGCTGCAAAGCTCCGAGGCCGAAACACGCATGGAACACCGCCAACGACAGCTCCGAGTGCGCGACATCCGTCAACGGCTCCTCACTCGCCGCGATCCGGCGCGCGTCCAACCGCTGCAACTCCACATCGATCAGATGCCGTCCATACATGGACTCATCTGCCGACGACACATCCCGACCCGCAGCCGATGTCTGACGCGACCACTCATCGAGCTGATCGAGCACTGTCGCTTTGACCTGACGCACCACCTCGAAATCGATCATCGTCGCGCACCCTCCACCACCGCCGGGACAGCAACGCCGCCCGGGCCCGGGGCGTGCGTCAGCGACGCCGCGACCGTGTCGGCCAACGACGACACGGCCCGCCATAGCCCCAACCAACGACGGCGCGGTCGTCCCGCGACAGAACACAAGGCGCTGGCGCTCAGCAGCTCATCCGGCAACACACCCGCCAACGGCATGCCCGCCGCCTCCGCGACCTCCTCAGGGCGGCACGGCTCCTCCCCCACCAGGACCAGCCCGACAGCACCGCCCAACCCGCGCAGATCCGCGGCGCGAAACACGACCGCCTGCGATTCCGACAGCGACGGACGGGCCACCACCAACACCTGATGTGCGCGCGCCAACACCGGATCGATCGGCGACACGGGCACGAGGCGACCCGCGTCGACGATCACGTCGACATCGTCGGCACATCCCGCCAGGCGCGCGGCCGTCAACCCGACCGTCTTCGCCGCCAACTCCCCCGCACCCGGCGCGCACACCAACCTGCAGAGCTCCGACACCTGAACCGAGTGCTCCTCTAACAGACTCCGGTCAATCGGACGGCGAGCAGCAGCCAACGTGACCAATCCCGGATCACACGACACGCCCAACTCGATCGCCAACGAGCCGCCCGAGCAATCAGCCTCGACCACAACACACGGGCGCGGCCACGCCATACCCAACAACAACGAAGTCGTCGACACGCCCGGCGCGCCCTTCACCGACCCGACCACCACGACGCTCACGAGCCCGCACCGCCCAACAACACCAGACGGATCCGATCACTCGCGGCCGCCGACGCTACCGACGCCGCCTGCTTCGCATCGATCAGTAACGACACGACCGTGCCCGAAGCGACCACGTTCGTATTCCCGTCGCGCGACACGGCCGATGGGTCCCATACCCGCCACACCACCGCGTCACCCAATGGTCCCGCCGCCACGCCCGCGTCATCGGCACCGTTGTGCGACGGCGTCACGACCACCTGCACGCGATCGCTCGGTGCCACATCCGGCACCGGCAGCGCGCCGGGGCCCAGCAACACACCCACCACCGACCGGCCCGCGGGCAATACGACCCTGTCGCCGACCTGACCGAACGACAACACGCTCCCCGCCGCGATCGGTGCCTGGGCCACTTTCCCCACCACCCGCGAGACCGCACCCGCCGGCACTGCGACCACTCCGTCGCCCAACCCGACGCGCGCCACGCGTACGTCACCGCCGCCGATCGTCTGGCCGGCAGCGATGTCACGCGCCGCGACCAACACCGGTTCGCGGCCACCGGCGCGCGCGAACACCAACCCGCCAACGAGCGCCGACATCAACAACAAGAACACGCCGGTCGCGGTCAACGGCAAGCGTCGACGCCCAAGCGACGACCTCGACACTGCCGGCGCCTCGAACTTCTCGTCACCATGTAGTCGTGAAACGGCCATCAGCAGACCTGCCCCCCGCCTTCACATGTCACCAACGCCTGCACCTCCGCGACCCGCAACGACAACCTCGTGCCACGCCGCACGTCAGGCAACACGCCGCCCGCGCCTGTCGTCGATGACCACGACACCTTCCACACCATCCACGCCGTCACCGGATAACGCTCACCGGACTGCGCACGCGAGGTCCGCTCATACGAATAGCCGCAATACGTGTCCTGATCCGCGTACCTGGCGGCGTAGTCGTACGGCACGCCCGGACCATCACAACGCACCACCGAACCGTCACCCATCTCCCACTCGAGATGATCCGGCCGCGCCGTCACCGTCGCCGAGAGACCCCACAGGGGCAACGACGCCGTCGCCGACCGAGGCACCCACTCCGCCGGATCCACCCACAGAAACCCGCGCAGCTTGACGATCCAGTCAATCCCCTGGCGCGGTGCCGTCAACGGCATCGGAAACACCAACGGCAGCTCCCTATACGCATGCGCAGCCAGATCCGCCGGCGCGATCGGAGCCGACGCCGCCGAATACGTGATCAGTCGCGTCGACACCTCCTGTGAGTCAAGGTTCCGACACACCAACCAATAGACGTGACCGTCAACGGGCGAGTGCGCGGCCGCACCCGCCCCCACGGTCACGCCGCCGTCCAACGTGCCCGTCACCTCGAACAGATCGCACGACACGCGACCGCTACCACCCGCGGGCCCGCCCGGTGAAGAATCGGTGACGTCCACGTACACCGTCGGGTCACCACCGCCGTCTCCCGCGCCCGTTCCCTGATTCGCCGCGAGCGGCGGGAGTCCAGCGAACAGCGCGACACATACGCAGAAGCCGGCGACGGCTACGCGACGCATCGCGATGCCTCAAGCGTTCGGTTCCACGTCTTGACGAGCTGGTAACTGAACGTCTTCCACGTGGAGCCCTCGAGGACCATCGTTCCGTGCACGAGATACGTCGAGATCTGCGAGTTGACGACCTTGCCTGTCCCCTGTTGCACCTGCACGGCGCGGTCTTCCCAGCAGTCACTGATCGTGGCCTGCGTTCCGCGTACCTCGAGGACGCGCGGAACGTGGCGGTCGGAACCGTTCGAGTACCGAACGATGATGCCGTCCTTCACTCGTTGCCGGAGTACGCCCTGAAACCCGCCGAGCGCGGGACCAGTCATGTAGGCGAGGAGCTTCGGGTCCGCCGGGTTGGGATTCGTTGTCGCCGTAGCAACGACTCGGAAATACTGAAGCCAGCGCGCCTTCACAAGCTCCACAGTCGCGGCGGTCTTCGAGGTTGTCGGCGTCGGAATCGTCGCAGTCGTCGACGAACTCGCGGAGCGCGTCACTGTCGACTGATCCCCCGCCGGTTGGGTCTTCGTTGCCGGCGACGCCGCGGTCCGACTGCTACTGCAGCTCGACACCATGGCAGGCACGAGCGCTACCGCGAAAACCAGCGCCCGTCCGTTGCGGATGCAACGCCCCTTCGTCATTTCCCCGGCACTCCTTGCCTGAGATCCACTCGCCAACGCCCTGCCGCTACACCGGGCCTTCCGTTTGTCGAGGTTTCCTACTTATGCGCGCGCTTGCCCTCACCTCCATCGGCAAGGTCGCCGACGTGTCTGCCGCCCGAGGTCGGCTCGACTGCACACGACGACACTGCGTCCGATCGCGTCGTGACCCACCAGAGTGCGCCTTTGCGCGCGAGGCCGAGCTCGGACCATTGGCGAATGTCACATGCGCCAACCGAATAGTGGACATCGACACCCCCGTCGACAACCCGACCCAGCGGCAGGGATGCTAACCACACGAACGACGCGCTGTAAACGAACTTCCCGCACGCCAATTCCAGGCCGTACGGAGTCAACCCCATCGTGTTGCCAACGCGCTTTCCAACTCTCACACCGTCATTCAGACGCGCGACAGTCGAGCCTGTGACACGCGCCCGGCATCCAGGGCAGACACACGCTCGCGAAGGGCGACGAGCCACGCCTCCGTCGGTGAGGCAAGTCCGGTCACAGACCCTGTCGTCCCCGATCTGTAGGGAAGCGTGCGGTCACCTTCGTCGCAAGAATCCGCGTCCGCCACGGTCATGGAGACGGTCGAGGTCGCGGCGGAGCGGCCCGCTCTGCAGCGACACGGCGCGCGGCTGAGTGGAATCGCTCTGCGCCCCTCAGACAGACGGCTCGTCTACTCGGTCACCGAGGTGGCGGAACTCCTCGGCATCTCGCGGGCGCACGGATACGACCTCGTCGCGAGCGGCGAACTGCCCCACTTGAGGCTGGGGCGACGCATCGTCGTTCCGAAACACGCGCTCGCGCAGCTACTCGGCACGGACAGCTCGGAAGCGTCCCTCAGCGCGCGTCGAGGTGGCGCGCAATGAGGTCTGCCGCGACCCGGTCGGTCGCGCGGCGTCCGTGCGCGTAAATTCCGGTCGTACACCGAGCTCAATCGCCGACGTCAATCGGCGCGTTATGAGCGTCGAAGAAGCCGGCGCGCTTCTCGGACTGTCCCGCGCGTCCTCCTACCGCGCTGCCCAGCGCTGGCTCACAACCCACGGCAGCGAAGGCCTCCCGGTCATCGCTATCTCTCACCGGCGCTTCGTCGTCCCCGTCGCCGCCTTCGAGCGCCTGCTCGAAACCGCTCGGCCCATCGTTTCATAGGTCGATCGCAGAAGCGATCGCGTCGGCCGCGCCGCTTCTCTGGTCGCGCAGGCTGTGCGCGTAGACGTCCATCGTGATCGACGTCGATGCGTGACCGAGACGCTCTGAGACGACGTGCACGGGCACGCCGGCGCGCAGGAGCAACGTTGCGGCCGTATGGCGAAGATCGTGCAGGCGAATGCGCGTCACCTCAGCACGCTTGACAAGCGCGTTGAATTGCCGCGAGAACGTCGCGGGTCGGATCGGCTGGCCAGCCTTGTCCGCGAAGACGAGATCCGCCGCCAGGTCGCCGCCATCGGGAAACGCTCCCATCGCGGCAAGCCGCTCCGACGCCTGCTGCTTTCGGTGCGACTTCAACGCGTTTACCGTCGCAGCGTCCAGATCGATGGTGCGGCGGGACCGCTCGGTCTTCGGCGTCTGCCAGACGAGATCACGCGACTTCGGATCTGCGACGAGCGAACGGTTGACACGCAGCGTGGAGGCGCTCAAGTTGAGATCCGTCCAGCGGAGTCCGAGAACCTCACCACGTCGAAGCCCACATGTCGCCAACAGCCGCCACGCTGCGAACAGTCTGTCGTCACGCGCGCAGGCGAGGAACGTGCGCACCTCTCCTGGTTCCCACGCGGCCATCTCGCGGGAGCGGGCCGTCGGCGCGACCTCGCGAGCCTTCGCCGGGTTGGAGGGCAGGTAGCCGTCACTCACCGCGAGCGACAGGGCGTTCGAGACGAGCACGTGTACGTTTCGGACACTCTTGGGCGACAGCTTGCGCTTCGACGCGAGATCGGCGTACAGGCACCGCAACGTCGCGGCGCGCAGGTCGCGCAGTCTCACAGCGCCGAGCGCGGGCCGGACATGCGTCTCTACGAGGATGCTGTAGTGGCCGGCGGTGGTCCGCTTCATCTGCCCGCGAGCGACCTTCGCGTCGACCAGCGGAAGCCACACGGCGTTCAGGAACTCGCCGAACGTCATCGCCTGGCGATGAAGGCCAACGCCGTGCTCAGCGCGGCTCTTCATTTCGCGCTCGGCACTCTCGGCGTCGCGGCGAGTTGCGTAGCCCCTGCTCCACACGTTCTCGACGACAGCGAAATACCGAACCGTTCGCCGATCGAGCGCCGGCCCCTGCGTGCGGCGATTCTTCGTGAACGTCCCGTGCGAATCCTTGACCGTGATCGCCATGGCCCAGACCTTAGGTGGAACTTAGGTAATCAGCCAGCGGTCGCCGTCGCCGTCAACCTCTCCAACTGCGTATCCGCAGGTCAGAGCTCGTGTCGGAGGGGGGACTTGAACCCCCATGCCCTTTCGGGCACTAGGCCCTCAACCTAGCGCGTCTGCCTATTCCGCCACTCCGACGTGTACCCCGTAGGGCAGACCGGAAAGTCTAGCGATTGGCTCCCATCGCCTACCGTGCGGCGGGAACGGTGCCCAACGCGACCGGCGACTCCGCGGCGAAATGACAAGCCACCGGATGGCCGGCGCCGCGGTCGACGAGCGCCGGCTCCTCCTCCGCGCATATGTCCTGGGCTTTCCAGCATCGCGTGCGGAACCGGCAACCGCTCGGCGGAGAGACGGGGCTCGGCACATCACCTTGCAGCATGATGCGAGAGCGCGTTCGCTCGAGGGTTGGTTCGGGTATCGGCACGGCCGAAAGCAACGCCTGTGTGTACGGGTGCTGCGGATGCTCGTACACGTCTTCGGCCGGACCACGTTCCATGATCTTGCCGAGATACATGAC
>JALYLU010000149.1 GCA_030774075.1 Actinomycetota bacterium
GTCGTACGGCCCGCCTCCCAGAACGCGCTCGCGGTGAGCGAGCTCGTGCGCATGATGAACGAGGTCGGCTTCCCGCCGGGCGTCGTCAACGTCGTGACCGGCTCGACTCCCGTCACCGGAGAAGCGCTCGTGGCGACTCGCGACATCGACATGGTGTCGTTCACGGGTTCGACCGGTGTAGGGATGCGGATCGGCGAGGTCGGCGGTCGCTCGATGAAGCGCCTGCTGCTCGAGCTCGGCGGCAAGGGCGGGGCGCTCGTCTTCGACGACGCGAACCTCAAGGCCGCGATCGGGATGATCGGCTCGACGTGGACGTTCCATTCGGGGCAGATCTGTACCGCGCCGACGCGCGCCATCGTGCAGCGCGGCGTCTACGACCAGGTCGTGGGCGGCCTCGCGCAGATGGCCAATGTGTTGAAGGTCGGCGATCCCTACGAGCCCGGCACCGTGCTCGGGCCGGTGATCACCGCCGCGCACCGCGATCGCGTGGAGAGCTACATCGAGGCCGGACGCCGCGAGGGCGCGGAGGTCGTCGCAGGTGGCCGGCGGCCCGAGAAACCCGATACCGGTTACTACGTCGCGCCCACGTTGCTCGCCGGCTGCCGGCTGGACATGAAGGTCGTGCAGGAGGAGATCTTCGGCCCGGTGATCGTCGCACTACCGTTCGACGACGAGGACGAAGGCATCGCGCTCATGAACGGAACCGACTTCGGGTTGTACGACTACGTCTTCAGCGCCGACACGAACAAGGCGTTCCGCGTGAGCAAGCGGCTGCGCGCCGGCAACATCGGAATCAACACGACCCAGCGCAACCACAACACGCCCTTCGGTGGGACCAAGTTCAGCGGAGTCGGTCGCGACGGTGGCGTCTTCGGCCTGCACGCGTACACCGATCTCCAGTCGGTCGTCTGGCCCGGGTGATGGAGACGGTCTCGGTCGTTGCCGACGGCGTCCTCGCCTACGGCACGCAGCTTCCGGTGCAGGCGCTTTCGGTGCGCGTATCGATGCCATGGGAGCAGCAGGGAACGGTCGAAGACATGGTGCGCGTCGCGCGAGCATGCGACGACGCGGGGTTCCTCTACGTCGCCGTGTGTCATCACGTCGCCATCCCGCGCGAACCCGCGGAGATGATGTCGACGCAGTGGTTCGACCCGATCGCAACACTCGCCTATCTCGCGGCGCACACCACGCGCACGCGGTTGATGACGAACGTCTTCATCGCCGCCTACCAGCCGCCGCTCGCCACCGCGAAGGCGTTCGCGACGCTCGATCGCTTGTCGAACGGACGCGCGATCGTCGGCATCGGCGCGGGACATGTCGAGGGCGAGTTCGACGCGCTCGGCGTCTCGTTCGCGAAGCGCGGCGAGCTCACTGATCACGCGCTCGCGACCATCGCGGCCGCGCTCACCGACGAGTGGACCGGACCGGAATCGACGGGCGAGGTCGGGCAGCGGCCGCGTCCGGTCCAACAACCACATCCGCCGATCTGGATCGGTGGGTCGGGGAAACCCGCGCTGCGGCGCGTCGCCACGATGGCCGACGGGTGGATCCCGCAGGCGACGCCGCTCGATCGACTGCCCGACGACATCGCCTGGATCCTGCGTGAGCGCGACCGCGTGCGGCCGGGCGCGGTGCCGGAGATCGGCTATCACCTCGTCGCGCACGTCGGTGAACCGACGTGGGAGTTGCCGAAGGGTGTGATGCACGGTTCGCCCGATCGCATCGCCGAGTTCGCGAACACGCGGCTCGGGGCGATCGGCGTCTCCCACCTCCAGGTTCGTCTCTTCGCCCGCGACGCGAGCGAGCACTGCGACCAGATAGCAGCGTTCGGCGCCGAGGTCGGGCCGCACCTCGTCCGCACCCAACTCTCCTAAGGAATCTCAAGATGGCGTTCCTCTCGATGCGGCACGACTTCCGCGCTCCGGCGTTCGCGCCCGAGTCGTCGAAGGAGATCTACGCGACCGCGCTCGAACAGTATGCGTGGGCCGACGAACACGGCTTCGACTCGCTCGTGCTCTCGGAGCACCATGGCGTCGACGACGGCTGGATGCCCGCGCCGCTGACGATGGCCGCCGCAGTGCTTGCACGCACTGCCAACGCCAGGCTGATGATCAGCGCCGCGATCCTGCCGCTGCACGACCCGATCCGCGTCGCCGAGCAGATCGCGGTGCTCGACAACGCGTTCCCCGGAAGAATGTGGGTGGTCTTCGGCGCCGGTTACCGCGTCGAGGAGTTCGACATGGCGGGCTTGGAGCACGCGGCACGGGGCCGCATCCTCGAAGAGCACGTGGTTGCCGTGCTCGAGGCCTTGTCGGGGGAGCCGTTCGAATGGCGCGGTCGCACGGTGCGCGTGACGCCCGAGCCGGTCACCGATCCGCGCCGCATGCTGTTCGTCGGCGGCGGTGTGCCCGCGGCCGCCCGGCGCGCCGCGCGCTTGCGGCTCTCGATGTTCCCTATGAACTCGGACGCCGCGGTGCGCGACGCCTACTTCGACGAGGCGCGCAAGATCGGCTTCGACCACGGCTTCGTGCTGCAGCCGGTCGGTCCGACGTTCGTGCACGTCGCGGACGATCCCGACCGGGCGTGGGCCGAGATCGGGAAGTACGTGCTCTACGAGGCGCAGACCTATGCGTCGTTCCAGACGCCGGGACAGCACTCGACGCCCAGTGTGCACGCGAGCTCGGTCGACGACCTGAAGGCATCGCCCCAGTACGTCGTCGGGACGCCGGACGACGTACTCGCCCGACTGCGAGAGGTGCCCGCCCAGGGCGGCATCGTCTTCAATCCGCTCGCGGGCGGCCTGCCGTCCGCGAGCGCCTGGTCGAGCCTGGAGCTGTTCGCGGCCAAGGTCCTGCCGCGCCTGCGGCCCCTCTCTTCCGGGTAACCCGCCCCTAGGCACGGGCGGATTTTCGGTCTACCGTCGCCGGACCAGCCCGCTTCAGGAGGTCCGGCATGGCCCGGTACCGCAATTTCGACGGCACCCCCGGCGCAGGTACGGACACGCAGGCCATGCGTCCGGCGCTGGACGATGTGCGGTCACGCCGGGCCGGTCTGAAGGCGGCGCTCAGCGCCCTCGAGCTCGCGCTGGCCGCGCCGTTCGCGAACCGGGCCGGGTGGGTCATGCACGTGCGGGACGCGCTGGACGCCGTCCACGACGTGTGGACACGCCACATCGTGGAGACCGAGGCGCCGGGCGCGTTCCTCGACGAGCTCGTCACCGAGGCCCCGAGATTGGCGACCCCGGCCTCGCGTCTGCGCCGCGAGCACAGCGACATCCTCGCGACGATCGTGCGCGCGGAGAAGCGCCTCGTGACACCGGAGACCGAAATGGATGCCTACGTCGCGTGGGCCGAGGATCTACGCGTCGAGCTCACCTCGCTGCTCGCAGCGCTGGCCCGGCACCGTCAGCGCGGTGCCGACCTCGTGTACGAGGCGTACGCGGTCGACCTCGGCGGCGGGTAGAAGGCTCGACGAGCTACGCCGCGTCGTCACCCTCTTCGTCTTCATACAGAGCCTCGCCGCGGCGTAGGCGCGCGGCGATACGAACCACGGTAGGGAGCTCGCGGCGTGTCGGTGTGTGCGCGGCGAGGAAGCGCGCGATGCCGACGAGGATGAGCGCAGATTCCTCGGAGCCCTCGGGCCACGCCATCGCTTGGCGTACTCCGGCTTCGACGGTCTGGAACCAATGGAACCCGGCGTCCTCGACGAGCAGCGCGCGACCGAGCGCGGCGATCAGCTCGGCTCGGGAACCGCCTGCCTTCAAGAACCCGTAGGCCTCGTTCGCGGCCTCGTCGACCATGCCCTGCGCGTCGAAGCAGCGGTTCATCGCCTCGATGCTGCCGCTCGTCGTCTGCGGGGGGCGCGCCGCCGGCACATTGAGGAAGCGGTCGAGATAGATGCGCAGCGCCGCGTGCACCGCCGCGCGCCGCAGCTCCGGCGTGGGATTGCGGCACAGCGCCTGGTGCAACGCGTTCGCGGCCGTGAACGAGTGGTGCACCGTGTCCCAGTCGGCGTGATCGTTGCGAGTGTGGAAGCGCACGATGCGCAAGGCCGCCGCGTACGCGAGCGCGCGCCCCAGCTGCTCGTCGGTTGCCCCCGACAACCGTGCGTCGACGAGCGCGTCGGCGACCGCGAGCGGCTCGTCGTCGAGCAGCTGCCACGCGATCGCGCCGACGTCGATTCCCGCCGGCTGCGCCGGGCCCGGTCCCTGAATCCGCGCCGCGGTCTCGGCCGCCAACGCGACGAGATCGTGCGGGTGACGCCATTCCGAGAACTCCTCCGACCGCTGCGCACGCGTGGTCTGCCCGACGAGCGTCGGTAGCACCTGGCCCGCGGCACCCGGTCCGAGGAGGTCGAGCGCTTCGAACGCCTTGTTCGTGAAGTCGATCGTGTGACCGCCGTCGACGAACACGTGGTCGGCGACCGCGGCGAACATCGTCGCCTCGACGGCGGCCAGGTTCGACGGGTCGGTCAGCGCGGTCTCGAGCGTGCGCTCCGCCGAATCGCTGGAGCGGGTCTCGACGAAGCGCCGGTACCACGCCGCGAGCCGTGTCATCGGTACCGCTTGGGTCGGCAGGGGTCCGACGGGGAAGCGCGGCGCCCGGTTGCTCGTGTCGTTGGCCACGAACGCCAAGCCGTGGACGAGCGCGAGCGCGCGATCGTCGCCGTCGAGGTGAGGAAAGAGGTTCGCCATCGCGACGAGCACAGTGAGGCCCGCGCCCCATCCCGCGCCTCGGTACGTCGTGCCGAAGTCGACGCCGGTTCTCACGATGTCGGCGGGGCTGACGCCCGCGTCGAGCAGGCCGAGCACCGACTTGGCGACGACCAATGTGATCCCCTCCTCGAGGCCGTTGCGGAGACGCGTCTGCAGGTGGCCGATCGGGTCGTCGTCGGCGCGGGGCTCGACGAACACGTCACCGTCGCGCACTGCCGCCGCGAAGCCGCGCGCGTCGTCGGCCCACATGTCGAGCGTGCATCCCGACACGAGATCGAAGCGAGCGTGATGCCAGTGGCAGGTGACGAGCCCGGCCTCGACCGTGCCCTGATGGAGCGGGAAGCCCAGGTGCGGACATCGGTCCTCGATCGCGTACGCGGCGCCCTCGTGCCAGAACACGACCACGGGCACCGAGCCGACCTTGGTGAGCAGCCGGCCCGCCTCCTGCAGCTCGGCCAGTGTCCCGGCCCGGATCGCCGAGACCGTATTCACCTGTTCGATCATCCGAAGCCTTTCTGCAAGTGTTCTGTTGCGATAATCTAACTCTCGATGGACGACGTCAAGACGCTCACCCAGATTCCCGCCCAGAATCTCGAACCGGCGAATCTCGGCCCGACCAAGCGGCGGATCGTCGAACGGCTGAAGCGCGCCGACGCGAAGGTGTCCGACCTCGCGCGGATTCTCGACATGACCGAAGCCGGTGTGCGCCAGCATCTCGACGCGCTCGCCGACCACGGTCTCGTCGTGTCGCGCACCGGTCCGGTCGAGGGGCGGGGCCGGCCACCGACCGTCTGGGCGCTCACCGACCTCGCCCAGGATCTTTTTCCCGATCGCCACGACGACCTGACGGTCGAGTTGATCACCGCGGTGCGCACCGCGCTCGGCGACCAGGGTCTCGCGCAGGTCATCGATGCACGCGGCCAAGTGCAGCGCGCCGCGTATGCGCGCGCGGTGCCCAAGCGCGGCGCGCTGCGCACGCGGGTCGAGGCGCTCGCCCGGATTCGCACCGAGGAGGGTTACGTGGCCGAGGTGGTCGACGACCCCGACGGCCGGGGTGTGGTGCTCATCGAGCACCACTGCCCGATCTGTACCGCGGCGGCCGCGTGTCCCGGATTGTGCGGCTCGGAGCTCGCGCTGTTCCGCGAGGTGCTGGGTCCACAGGTGACCGTCGAGCGCACCCAGCACATCATCGCCGGCGATCGTCGTTGCACCTACCGCATCGAGCCGGTTGCGAAGCGGCCGGCTACGCGCTGACGCGTTCCGGGACGGGGGTGCGTGATCCGCGCGCCAGGTAGACGAGCAGCGCGACGCAGAGGAAGCCGTAGGAATCCTTCAGGAACGCGGCGAAGAGGCCGGTCTTCAGCTCGTCGTGACCGAAGTAGGGCAGCCGGGCGACGAAAAGCGCGGCGACGAGGAACGCAAGCGCGACCTGCGCGCGGTTGCGCCCGGCGCCGATGATGACGGCGATCGCGGGGACGACCCACACCAGGTGGTGGTTCCACGAGATCGGCGACACGAGCACGCTCACGAGGCCGGTGATCGCAACCGCGCGCAGCTCGTCGCCGGCGCGGCTCGCTTCCACCGCCGCGCGGAGCCCGTAAACGAGCACGACGACGACCGCCGCGAGCCAGAGCCCGCGCCACGGCCCGCCGATCGCGCGCTGCAGGATGCCTTCGAGCGACTGGTTCGTGAAGAAGCTCGGGCTCGTCGGCTCGAAGATCTTCGAGTGGAAGAAGTCCCACGAGTCGCCGGGCGTCACGACGAAGCCGACCAGTGTGAGCGCGCCGAAGGTCGCGGTGGCGACACCGGCCGCGCGCCGGCGGCCCGACAACCACAGGTACGGGATGAAGATCGCGGGAACGAGCTTCACGGCGGCCGCCAAGCCGACCAGCGCGCCGCGCGGCCAGCGCGGATGCTCGACCATGCAGTCGAGGACGCAACAGGCCATCAGCGGTATCCCGACCTGCCCGAACCGCAGATGGTCTTCGACGGGCGAGAGGGCCGCGACGGCCAAGAGGGTGAGCACGAGGGCGAACGGAGCCGCGCGGCCGAAGCGGCGGATGAGGGGAGCGAAGCACACGCGGACGACGGTCGCGAGGACGATGACGGTCACCGCGGTCCAGGCCAGGTTCGCGGTCTTCTCGGTGACCCACGAGAACGGCGCGGCCAGCAGTGCCGCGAACGGCGGGTAGATGAACGGAAGCGGTAGCCGGAGCTGGTCGTGCACGTAGGAGCCGAACACGGATTGGTGGTGCACGACGGCTCGGCCCGCGGCGCGATACACGGCGAGATCCTCGAGATCCCACTTGCGCACGTACGGGTGGAGCATCCACATCGCGCCGAGCACGCCGCCGATGACGAGCGTCAACGCGCCGAGGGTGAGGACCGCGGCAGGGACGCTCCCGGTCGCGGTCGGACGCTGGGTGTCGACCGTGCTCACTGCCCGGCAGCCTAGGCGTGGAGCTCTCTTGGGTATCGTCTCGGACGCATGGGGGACGCCGGCCGCATCACTGACGATGGCGTTGAACGACTCCGTGCGCGCATCGGGATTCCCGAACCGCACCCGATGCCGCCTTACTACACGTTGCCGACACACGACACGTTTCGCAACGTGGCGGTGGCCTACGGCGACGACAACCCCTTGTGGTGCGATCCCGGGTACGGACCGAAGACGCGATGGGAGCAGTCGATCGCGCCGCCGGCACTTGTCGGCGGCGACACGCTGATCGGCGAGGACGAGGTCGCCGCGGTCGCGCCCGAGCATGCCGACCTCATGAAGGGCGACCCGCTGCGGGGCGTGCACGCGTTCTACGCGGCGAGCGCGCGCGAGTGGTGGTCGCCGTTGTTCCCGTTGCGCCGCACGTTTCGCCGCAACGCACTCGTGGCCGCGCTCGACAAGGAGAGTGAGTTCGCGGGGCGCGCGATCCACGAGTGGACCGCCCAGGTCTTTCGCGACGAGAAGGGCGCGCTGCTGTCGGGCCAGTACCGGCTGATGGTGCGTACCGAACGGGAGAAGGCCCGCGCCAAGAAGAAATACGACGCGACCACGATCGATCCGTACACGGACGAGCAGATCGCCGACATCGACGCCCAGTACGCGCGGGAGCGCCCGCGGGGTGCCGAACCGCGGTGGTTCGAGGACGTGCACGACGGCGACGAGGTCGGCCCGATGGTGAAGGGTCCGCTCACCGTCACCGACATCGTCTGTTGGCACGCGGGGATGGGCATGGGGCTGTACGGCGTCAAGCCGTTGCGGTTGGGACACGACAACCGGATGCGCATCCCGCGCTTCTTCCATCGTGACGACCTCAACGTCCCCGATGTCATGCAACGCGTGCACTGGGATCCCGAGTTCGCGCGCCGGTCGGGCAACCCGACGACCTTCGACTACGGTCGCATGCGCGAGACCTGGCTCATCCACCTCTGCACCGACTGGATGGGCGACGACGCCTGGCTGTGGAAGCTCGACTGCGAGTTCCGGCGCTTCAACTACGTGGGCGATACGCAATGGCTGCGCGGCCGTGTTACCCGGACCTACCTCGCGGGGGGTGACCGCCCGGCCGTCGACGTCGAGCTCGAGGCCGTCAACCAGCGCGGCGAGGTCACCACTCCCGGACGCGCCACGATCCTCCTCCCGAGCCGCGTGCTCGGACCGGTGCGCCTGCCTGATCCGCCCGGCGGGGCTTCCGACCTGCAAGCGGCGCTCGCTGCGATCTCCGAGGAGTTCACCCGCCGATGAGCCTGGTCGTAGCGCACGACGATCGCGGGGCGCTCACCTTGCGACTGAACCGGCCCGACAAGCGCAACGCGATCGACGACGAGACGATGCTCGAGCTCATCGGCGCAATCGAGGCGGCCGGCACCGACGAGAACGTTCGGGTCGTCGTCGTCGAAGGCGAGGGAGAGCACTTCTGCGGTGGCGCCGACATCGTCGCCCGGAACGAGCGCTCCGATCGCAAGCCGCGTGCGGGCAGCATCCAGCGACGATTGCCCACCCAGGCGCACCGGCTGATCCCGTTGTTGTGCACCGTGCAGGTCCCCGTGGTCTGCAAGGTGCGCGGCTGGGCCGCCGGCATCGGATTCCAGATCGCACTCGCGGCCGACATCACCATCGCGGCCGACGACGCGCGCTTCTGGGAACCATTCGGCGAGCGCGGCTTCACGCCCGACAGCGGCGCCACCTGGTTGCTGCCCCGACGCGTCGGCGAGGTACGCGCGCGTGAGCTTCTCCTGCTGGGACGCGCGCTGAGCGGCGCGGAGGCAGCCGAGTGGGGCGCGATCCATCGTGCGGTTCCGGGTGCGGAGCTCGACGCGGCCGTCGGCGAGGTCGTCGGACGGTTGGCGAGCGGCCCGACAGTGGCACTCGGGCTCACGAAATGGCTTCTCAACGCCGGCGCGAGCGCCGAGCTGCACGCGCAGCTCGCCAACGAGGCGTTCGCGCTGGAGCTGTCATCGCGTACCGACGACTTCCGCGAAGGCATGGCCGCATTTCGTGAGAAGCGCACGCCCCGCTTCGAGGGGAGATGAACCTCGGTCGCGACACGCCGGTGGGTGCGGCCGTCGGCGAGGTGCGGGCGTGGGTCGAGGCCAACGTCCCGCGCGCCTGGATCGACGCGGGCCGGCGCGGGGGTGCGGCCGCGGTGCGCGAGGTGCG
>JALYLU010000150.1 GCA_030774075.1 Actinomycetota bacterium
CATCTCGGAAGTGCCCTCCTCGGCGTAGGGAACTGGCCTTCGACAAGCACAGTTTCCCCCGCCAGGAGGGCGTTTTCGCGGACGCGCGATCACGATCAGACGACCGTTACTGAAACGTCCGGGTTAGGGGTAGGCGGGGCGGGCGTGACGCCAGAGCTTGAGAATGTTGCGGGTTGCTGCGACGAGTTTCCATTCGCTGTTGACCGCGGAGAGGCCGCGACGGGAGAAGCGTCTGATGCCGCGGTTGTGTCCTGGACCGAACTCTCCGACCATGTCGACGCGCACGCGGTGCTGACGCGCCGGGCGGGGATGGAGGCATGCCGACAGGTCGGCGAGAACGACCGGCCGGTTGCCGGTGTCGCTCGTGAGTTCGGCGTGTGTTGGTGGACCGTGATGAACGCGGTGATCGAACACGGCACGCCGCTGGTCGACGACCCGGCCCGAGTCGGGACCGTCGGCCAGCTTGGTGTGGACGAGACGTCGTTCCTGCGAGCCAACCGCAAGCATCCGACGCGGTATGCAACCGGCCTGGTCGATCTCACCGAACGCATCCTGATCGACATGGTGCAAGGCAACAGTGCCAGGGACCTGCTCCGATGGTGCGAGGGCGCTGACCCGGCATGGCTCGCCCACATCACCGTTGTCGCCACTGACCTCACCGACTCGTACCGGGCGGGCATGTCACCGCACCTCGATCACGCGACCCGCGTCGCGGACCCGTTCCATGTGGTGCGCGTCGCGAACCGTTGTATCGACCGGGTGCGCCGGCGCGTGCAACGCGAGACGCTCGCCCATCGTGGCCGCAAACGCGACCCGCTCTATCGGATCCGCAAGCTCTTGTTGACCGGCGCCGAACGCGTCGACGAACGCGGCGCCAACCGCATGCTGTTGGGCCTGCGTATCGGCGATCCCAACGACGAAGTGCTCGCCGCCTGGCTCGCCAAAGAATCCGTACGCGACGTCTACCTCGCCGATGACCCCGACCAGGCCGCACTGTTGATCGACAAGGCCACCGTCGGCTGCACCCACGACGAAGTCGACGAGGTCAACTCGCTCGGCGGCACGCTTACACGCTGGCGTGCCGAGATCCTCGCCCACCATCACACCGGCGCCAGCAACGGCCCGACCGAGGGCCTCAACCTATGCGTAAAGAAGGTCAAGCGCTGCGGACACGGGTTCCGCAACTTCGACAACTACCGGCTACGCGTCCTCCTCCACGCCGGCAACGTCACCTGGCCGGCGCACCCAACCCCACCACGCATCCGAACACCCACTCCCCACCCAAACGCGTAGAGCCAATCAAGTCGTCGCGAGAGGCCTGCCCTCGTTCGACGTCAGTCGCTGGTGACGCCGAAGAGGGCAGCGAGCTTCTCGATCGTCGCCTGCTCGTCGGGATTCACCGACTTGGCAGACTGCGCGACCGCTTCAGCGATCGCGACGAACCACGCAGCGACCTGCGCGGCTTCGTCGGGCGGCAGCTTCCTGAGCGCGGTCGCGGCCGGCTCGAGCTCGTGTAGCACGCTCGCGATCGCGGCCTGGGGCGTAGGACCCCGGTGCTCCTTCAGCTCCGCTCTCGCTTCCTTCGTGTTGGCCTCGGCGACGATCTGGCCGATGAGCTCGTTCGCGACTCCACGCTCACCCGGTTTCGATATCGACCGAGCACTCGCGCTCGCCTCCTTCATCATCGAGATCGGACCGTGCTCGCCGACGAAGAAGACCGCCGCCGTGACAAGGAGCGGTGCGTCGGTCAAGGCGTGCCACTCGCTGTCGGTGAACGCGGACTTATCAGTCATCGAGTACTCCTCCAGCCAGCCGGGGCTTCCAAACCGTATCCCTGTCCCGGCGTTATACGATCGGGGACACTTTGCGAGTGTTGTTTTCTGCGCATCGCGGGGATGACATTGCGTGAGCGCTGGGCAGATTGGGATCGCTCGCCGTTCACGAGCGAAGGCGCCAAGCACATCTCGTTTCGCCCGAGCACGGATTGGCGTGGTTCACAGCAGCGGACAGCGATATGCCGCGCGAAACCCTCTCCGGCGCAGGCCTACCGGGGAATGGTCCGGCCGGCCGCAGCCATCAACCGCTCGGTCTCTGTGGCATCGCCGGGAGGGTCGGTGGCGGGCAGTATCAAACCCATCGCTCGGGCTCCATCGGTACACGTCGCTTCCACGACTGCGGAGATGGTCGGAATCGCCTCGGGCGTGAACTCGATCGCGTTCCCGACACTCGCGGAGAGGTCCCACGAGTGGGCTAGCGCGTCGACGATGGGAAAGTTGATCACCGTCGAACCGGGCAGCTCGCCCAACGGGGTGGCGTGCATCCTCTCCAGCACGCCTTCGGTGCCCCACATTGCCAAAGCCCGTTGTGCAGCGTCGTCGGCGATGGGTGCCAGATCGCCGTCATAGGCGACCGCACCCATCGTGACCTCTGCCGACACGATATCTTCGCCAGTCACAATGCCGGCCCACAGCAGCTGGTTGTTCACCGCGTGGCTCGCCAACTGGCGAACGGTCCACGGCGCGCAATTCGTGACCGTGTCCATCTGCGAGTCGTCGAGCGCAGCCACCACCCCGGTCAGCTCGTTCAGCGAGTATCCGAGCGTCGCCAATGGAGTCATCACTTCCCCCTCGTCGGCGGTGCACGCTAGTCGGTGAGCCGCCGCCGGACTCGTGGCGTGTTCCGTCGTCGAGCCGATGAGGCTCGGAGCGCCCGTCCTCCACACCACGAAGGGCGACGCCGGTGCCGATCCGATCGTCGGAGCCGGCGTCGCCCAAACACTCTGTGTCGGATGCAGCCCGAATAGATTCGGTGTCAGGTCCTTTCCACCTTGCACTCCTTGGGGTCGATGTGACCCAAGTTCTTCACCACTTTGAACGTGCCACCCTCGGACCGAGCGATGTACATGTTCATCCGCACGTGGTGCTCGCCCGCCACCATTTCGGCGGGGCCTCCCGGACCTTGCGCGATGCGGGCGTGGTCGAGCGCCTCAATGACGTCCTCCTGGTTCAGCGAGCCGGCTTCGTTGACGGCAGCTTCCCAGAGCTTGAGGGCCCGGTACGTTCCCGTGCACGCACTCCCCGCGGTGAACATCGCGCTCCCAGGATTCAGGGCTTCATACCGGTTGAGGAGCTCGATGCTGAACGGATCGTCGACGGCCCGGTAGTAGTCGAGACACCCATACAGGCCTTCGACGTGATCGGCCGGGACGAGATTCAGGAAGTTCTCATCGAAGTAGGTGCAGACGATGATCCCGCCCCGACGCGTGAAGCCCGCGCGGTGCAGCTCCTCGAGGAACGGCGTCAGCCCGGGCGGCACGATCGTGTTGAACACGACCTCAGCGCCGGTCGACATGATGTCCTCGACGATCCACTCGTAGTCGGTGTGATCGAGCGGGAAGTACTCCTCGCCGACGATCTCGCCGCCTTCGGCAGTGACGACCTCACGCACCTTCTTGTTCATCGTGTGCGGCCAGATGTAATCGGCGGAGGGCATATAGAAGCTCCTCGCCCCGGTCTCGTGCATCAGCCAGGGGAAGAAGGGTTCGACCTGCTGCGCAGGTACCGGACCGGTACAGAAGATCAGCGGGTGACACTCCTGGCCCTCGTACTGCTCCGGGTAGATGTAGAGCGTCTCTGCGTGGTCGACCACAGGTCCCTTGATGGCCTGTCGCGTGGAGCTGTAGATGCCGCCGACGACGACGTCGACGGCCGCACGGTCGACGAGCTTCGCCGCTGCGGCTTCGGCCACGCTGTCGTCGGTGGCGCTGTCCTCGATGAACAACTCGACGGGGCGACCGAGGAGGCCGCCACGTGCATTGATGTCATCGATCACCATGTTGGCGACGTTGACATTGGCGATGCCCATGAAGGAAAGCGGGCCGGTCTGATCCGTGATGAGGCCGACCCGGGCCGGACGGTTGATCGCGGTGGTCATCGTCCTGCCTCCTCACGCCTCGTAGGAGCCGAGCATCAGCGCGGCTTGTGGCTTGCTCAGATGTCCGGCCTCCTTGAGGATCGGCGGGACGTCGGGGTCGGAGACGAACCTCGCCCACCCCTCCTCGTTCCAGTCGAACAGCGCCCAGACCCGGTTCTCCTCGGTGGGATCGCGGAACACCGTCGAACCCTTGGAGCCGTGGAGGGCGCGCTTTTCGGCGCCCTTCGTGCCGAACACGTCCAGGAATCGGTCGACGTTCTCGACGGTCGTCGTTGCCAGGATCATGACTTCCCCTTTCAGAATGGATCGCTTCGGATCCCAGTCCCGCCAACCGGTTCGGCCGGCGTAGGGGTTCATTGTCCGGACGGGCCGCCGGCGCCGCATCGGTAGACCTACTCATTTCCGCGCCGCGACTGCGTCTCGTCCCGAGACCGAACCGCCTGCCGGGGCCGTCAGCGTGCGACGATGTCGTCGACGACCTTGTTCTTGACGGCCCAGCGAGTCGCGGCGGCGCGGCTCGAGACACCGATCTTCGTATAAATGTTTTGTATGTGGTGCTCGGCTGTCCTCGACGAGATGAACAGCTGCGTCGCGATCTCACCGGCAGTTCGGCCGTCGGCCACGAGGCGGAGCACTTCCATCTCCCGTCGGCTCAGGCCTCCGGGCCGCGCCTGGCGCGCCCGCGGGCTCGGGTCGCGGCGCGCGACATCGATCTGCTGGCGCGCGTAGACGGCCGCATCGCCGAGGTCGAGCGCAGCTCCCCCCGACATCAGCTCGGCGGTGCGCGTCTCGCCGAGCTTGCGACTGATTCGGTCTCCGAGGTCGCTGAGTTCAGGGACGTGGTGGAAGCTCGAAGGCTCGCGAGCGAGCGCGCCGAGGAGCATCGCCGCGGGCGCAAGGCGTTCGAGGCGCTCGAACAACGCAGGAACACTCGCGAGAGTGATGATCAACTGGGGCACGTTGCCGGCCCGATGGAACGCCTCGATGGCGTCGGCGAACAGCACGAGCGCGGCCTCGGGCTCGCCGTCGGAGGTGTGCAGGCGAGCCGCGTCGCGTGCGAGGAAGCCTTCGAAGAACTGGACGCGATGCTCACGCACGAAGGCGACGCCCTCGTCCCAAGCCGCGAACGCGCGGCGCACATCTGACTTGGAGAACGCCATCCCTGCGATCCAGAGCGCGTAGGAGACCCAATAGGGGTTGCCGAGCGATCTCGCGGCGGCGACGGATTCTTCGGCGAGCGCGAGTGCCTCCGCGATCCGGCCGCACGATTGGAGGCCGTCGACGTAGGAGGCGAGGCCGTAGCCCCGATCAGTTCCGTACCGTTCCGCCACCGCACCGGTGAGCTCGACATAGCGCTCGAGATCGCCGCAGTACACGGCGCCCAGCGCCTCGATGAACGAGGCGTATCCGGGCTCGCACGCGTCGTAGCGGGAATCGACTTCCAGCTCGGTCGCTCGGTGCGCGTTCGCGCGAGCAGCCTTCGCCCTTCCCGCGAAGCACGCGTAACCAGCCGCGGTGTACAAGCGGGGAAGACGGCGGACGTCGGTCGTGGCTGCGGGCGCGAGCAGCTCCTCGGCCCAGGCCACCGTTTCGAACAACTGCACCGAGAAACCCATGAGCGCGGCATGCGCCGCGATGTCGGTCGCGACCTCGAGCTCGCCTCGTCGCGCGCTCCACTGGTATCCGGAACGCAGGTTGCCCAGCTCCGCCTCCACCCAGTCGACCGCATCGCGCCACCCGGGCCCGTTCCAGTGCTCCCATCGAGTAGCCGACTCCCGCGCGAAGTACTCGGCGTGCCGGTCACGACTCCGCTCGAGCGCGCCCGTCTCCGCCAAACGGTCCTCGGCGAAGTGGCGGATCGTCTCGAAGAGGCTGTATCGGGTGCGGGTCGCGGTGTGGTCGGCGACAACGAGCGACTTTCGAACCAACGAGTCGAGATGCCGGAGGACGTCGACATCGTCGGCGCTGTCGGCCACCGCGCAGATGCTCGTCAGGTTGAAGCCGCCCGCGAAGACCGACGTCAGTCGGAGCAGGTCGCGCTCGTCGTCGGTCAGGAGGTCGTACGACCACTCAACCGCATGGTGGAGCGTGAGCTGTCGTTCCGGCCCCGGCGTCGACCCCTTCAACAGCCGGAATCGATCGGCGAGTCGATCCCGAACCTCGACCGCGCTCATGGCCGCCATTCGGGAGGCGGCCAGCTCGATTCCCAGCGGGAGTCCGTCCAGGGTCTCGCAGATCTCGGTCACCGCGGCGGCCGTATCGGGCTCCCGAAGTCCGAAGTCGGGCCGGACGGCTCGGGCCCGGTCGACGAACAGCGCGACGGCGTCGGAGGTCGCGCCCCCCTCCAGCGCGAGCGGTTCCACGGCGAGCACCGTTTCCCCGTCGACCACGAGGGTCTCGCGCGTCGTGGAGAGGATCTTGACGTTCCGGGACCGACCGAGAATCGCCGCGATGGCCGATCCCGCGGCGGCGAGGACATGCTCGCAGTTGTCGACCACCAGAAGGAGCCGCCGACCTCCGAGTGCATCGGCAACTGTGTCGATCAGGGCCGCGTCGCCCTGTGGCGTGATGCCCAGCACGGTCGCGATCGCAGCGGGGACAGAGGCGGGGTCGCCGACTGATGCGAGCTCGACCATCCACACGCCGTCGGGGAACTCGCCGGCGACCTCGGCCCCGACCTCGAGAGCCAGCCGCGTCTTGCCGACGCCGCCGACGCCGGTGAGCGTGACCAGCCGGCTCGACCGCACGAGATCGGCGACTTCGGCAACTACTTTCTCGCGGCCAACCAGTGAGCTCAGCTGCTGAGGGAGATTGCCCGCGAAGTAGTCAACGCTGCGGAGCGCGGGGAACTCCGCCGGGAGTCCGTCGGCAATGACCTGGAACACCGACATGCGTCCGTGCAAACCGCGAAGCCGATGCTCACCCAAAGGCCGCAGCGCGACGCGGTTGCGCAGCAACGCCTCGGTCGCGTCTGAGACGAGCACCTGCCCTCCGTGCGCGAGCGACATCAGCCGTGCCGCGCGGTTCACTTCGCTGCCGAAGTAGTTCCGGTCGCGATCGACCGCCTCACCGGTATGCAGACCCATACGAACGACGAAGTTGACGACGGCCTCATCGCGCAGCTGCTCCTGGGATTGGATCGCCGCGGCAGCCGCGTCGGCCGCAGTCGAGAACGCTGCGCAGAAGCCGTCGCCACCGGTGCCGAACACATAGCCGCCATGGCGTTCGATCGTGCCCCGCACGATGGCGTCGTGGACACGCAGTGCATCGCCCATGTCGGTAGGGACTTCCTCCCACAGACGGGTCGAGTCCTCGATGTCGGTGAACAGAAAGGTCACCGTGCCTACAGGGAGCCCGCGCGGCATGCCCGAACCGTAACGCGGCGGCGAACCTCCTGATCGCCGAACAAGCACTCGGCAGTGCGACGACTCAGGGGTACCTCAACATCGAACGAGACGGTTGGTCCGCAGCGTCTCGAGGTCCTTGCGGGGTCGCTCAAGAAGTGCCTGCTGCTGGCGTGCTCGCTGGTTGGCTTTCGAACGAGGAGCGTTGCCCTCCGCGGTCCTTCACGAACACACCTGGAGGTATTCATGACGGTGATCATTGGTGTCGACCCGCATAAGGCGTCGCATACGGCTGTCGCGATAAGCGATGGTGAGGAAGAGCTCGACCGGAAGAGAGTTCGTTCGGGCTGTTCGCAGCTGTCCCAGTTGGTGTCGTGGGCTGAACAGTTCTCGGCGCGGACATGCGCGATCGAGTCCGCGAGCGGGCTCGGCTATCTGCTCGCCCAGCAGCTCGTCGCAGCGGGTGAGACGGTCGTTGACGTGCCCGCGGTCTCTCCCCCGTATCGGCCGAAGTGGGCGAAGACGACGTCGCGGCCTCGGGCGTCGCCGGCGATGGAGCTGCGCACGGGCGTGTGCCAGGTGGAGTTGTCGGCGAAGAGTCGGGTCAGGGCCTCGATGTCGGCCGCGTTGAATGCTTCGTAGCCTTGGCGCACGATCTCGGCGTTCTCGTCAGCCTTGGTCATGATGCTGCGCTCCTTTTGTCAGTCGTCGGCCTTTGGTGCGGCCGGGTAGCGCCATGGCGTGCCGATGCGAGCGCCGGGTCGGCCGTAGCGTTTGGTCGTGAGTGGCGGACGGATCACGATCGACCGAGCTCGGGCCTTTCTTGCCGACCGGTATCGCGGCCGGGCCACCGCGGTTGCGGAGCTCCGTGGCGGTGACTGGTCCAGCGCGTTTGCGTTCCGACTCGACGGTCACGATCTCGTCGCTCGATTCGGCCAATGGCGGGACGACTTCGAAAAAGACGCCGCCGCGATGGCTTACGCCGGTCCAGATCTCCCGATACCGCGAGTCCTTGAGATCGGCGATGCCTTCGATGGCGCGTACGCCATCTCCGAACGGCACTTCGGCATCTTCCTCGAAGACCTCGACGCCCAAGGCTTTGCGCTTGTCCTGCCGGCGCTGCTTCGTGCGCTCGACACCATGCGATCAGTTCCGGTACTGGACGATGCGCGAGCCATGCCGTGGAGCGAGTGGCTGCGCAACCTTCTCGTCGATCATCCCGGCGCACGGGTCAGCGGCTGGCGGCAACGGATCGCAGCGTCACCCGAGCTCGACGCGTTATTCGTCGCAGCGCAGGACGCCTTCGAGGAGCTGGTCGACGCCTGCCCGGACCTACAGCACGTGCTCCATCTCGACCTCATCAACCGCAACGTTCTCGTCGCCCAGGACCGTACGCACCTCGAAGCTGTGTTCGACTGGGGATGCCTCGCCTCCGGCGACTTCCTCTACGACGTCGCCTGGTTCACGTTCTGGGCGCCCTGGCATCCCGGCCTCGCCGCGACCGACATTCGGGGCGCAGTTCTCGACCACTATGCGACGACTGGTGTCGCTGCCGAGAACTTCAACGAACGGATCCACTGCTACGAGCTGCACATCGGCGTGCACCACCTCGCCTACAACGCCTCCGCACCCGGCCGGGAAAAGGACCTCGCCGAGATCGCCTTGCGGCTCCGCGAACTGATCTAACTGCACCTGATTCATGCCGGGCAGGCAACCTCGCCCGCCGAGCGTTTATCGCGCCAATAGCGGCGTAGAGCCGGCGTACTCGGGCACCCTATGACCGGGATTATGGGACGCGCACTATCTTGCGATTAAACCTTGGCGCTAGGCGTTGAGGTCCTCTGCGAGGATGACCTCGGCCGCTTTGGCGGCGATGGCTCGCATCTGGGCCAGCAAGGCGCGGACGTGGCGGTCGTTTGCGATCCACTCGTTGTAGAGGTTGGCCTGCTGTTCGGTCAGTCTTCGGTTGACGGTCTTGTGGGCTTCCCCTCAAATCGTGGAGGGTTGCTGATTGATGGTTGAAGCCTCTCATCCGCCCGCCCGTTGGTGCCACCGTCTTGCTGTTCGTGCGTCTACGGCGATCTGAGA
>JALYLU010000151.1 GCA_030774075.1 Actinomycetota bacterium
TCTGGCAGGGATGGGCGCCCACGCTCATGACGCGGTCACAAGCCGAGACGATCGGCGCCCTGGGCGCGTTTGTGTTCGCGATCGCGATCCGCATGGCCGGAGCTATCGGCGAATACAAGGAACGGGCCGAGGCGGAGCTCGCCGAGCAGACGAAGCAAGCTGCGCTCGCGCGTGACGACGCCCAACGCAGCGAGGCGCATTACCGCGCGGTGGTCGAGAACGCCGCCGAAGGGATCCTCACGGTATTTCCCGACGGCACGATCGGCTCGTTCAACGCGGCGGCCGAAGCGATGTTCGGCTGGACGGCGACCGAGATCTTGGGGCAACCGGTCGCAATGCTCGTGCCGGCGGATCTCCACGACCCGCTCGGAGCCTTCTTGGCGGCGTACCGGTCGATCGGGCCTCCCGCCGCGCAACGCAGCGAGGTGGAGATCACGGGCGTGCGACGCGACGGAACCCAATTTCCGATGATGGTCTCCACCAGCGCGATCTCGGTCGAAGGCTCCTCGCCGACCGTCTCGGGCATCATTCGGGACCTCTCCGACCGGAAGCGCTTCGAGGCGCAACTCGCCCACCAGGGTCTGCATGACCCGCTCACCGGCCTGCCGAACCGCGTGATGCTCACCGACCGGCTCGAGCAGGCACTCGCCCGCGTCCGACGCCACGATCGCATGTTCGGCGTGCTGTTCGTCGACCTCGACCGGTTCAAGGCCGTCAACGACACGCTCGGCCACACAGTGGGCGATCAGTTGCTCGTCGAAGCCGCCACCCGGATCCAGAGCGCAGTACGCGAGACGGACACCGTCGCCCGCTTGGGTGGGGACGAGTTCGTCGTGCTGTGCGAAGACATCGCGGGCATACACCATGCGACCGACTTCGCGGAGCGCATCATCGCCGCCCTCCAGACGCCCTTCCGCTTCGGCGCCGACGACACCAACGTGAGCGCAAGCATCGGCATCGCCCTCTCCACCGACGGCAGCGAGACTGCAGACGCGATCCTGGCGAACGCCGACATCGCGATGTACCGCGCCAAGGACAACGGGCGAAGCCGTTACGAACTGTTCGACGAAACGATGCAGCAGTGGATCACGACGCAGGCCGCACTCGAAACCGCCCTGCGCCAATCGCTCCCGCGCCATGAGCTGCGGCTCTTCTGCCAACCATTCATCGCCGCCGATACCGGCATGATCCGAGGCTTCGAAGCGTTGGTGCGCTGGCAACGGCCGGGCTTCGGGCTCGTCGCCCCGGACGAATTCATTCCCATCGCCGAAGAGACCGGATTGATCGTCGAAATCGGTCGCTGGGTCCTCGAGCAAGCGTGTCAGCACGCCGCCGGGTGGGCGCGACGCTGGCCCGACAAACGCCTCGGCATCTCAGTGAACCTCTCGACCCGCCAGCTCCTGAACGGTGACATCGTGGACGTCGTCACCGACACACTCGCACGCACCGGCCTCGACCCGACGATGCTCACACTCGAGCTCACCGAGAGCACCCTCATCGACGACGCGGTCAGCGCGCAAGCGCTCCTGCGCGAGCTACGCGACCTAGGAGTCAACCTCGCCCTGGACGATTTCGGAACCGGTTACTCATCGCTGACCTACCTGCGCGCCTTCCCGATCAACATTCTCAAAATCGACAAGTCCTTCGTACGCACGATCGGCACCGAAGAACAAGACACCGCGATCGTCGCCGCCGTCGTCGCACTCGCCAAGAACCTCGGCCTCAGCGTCGTTGCCGAAGGCGTCGAGACCCGCGAACAACACACCGCGCTCCTTCAACTGCAGTGCCCTTTCATGCAGGGATACCTGTTCTCGCGTCCAAGACCGATCGCCGAAGCAGCCGACCTGGTTGAACGACCGACACTCGGAGTCGTCACCGCCCAAGATGCATCTCTCTGATACCTGACGAAGTTGCTGGCGCACCCCGCCGGACTTGGGGCACCATCGCGGCTCGTGGAAGACCGAGCAGGAAACCTCGACCGGCGCACATTGCTACGGCTCGGGGCGCTGGCCGCGGCCGGGTTCGGTGGTGCCGGGCTCGTCGCGGCGTGTGGTGGGAGCTCGAAGCACGGCGCGCGTCCGAGTGCTCCACTCAGCAGGCCGTCGACGACGGTCGTCGACCCTTCGTTGCCGTGGTGGTTGCGCGGCGATTTCGCGCCGGTGTCCAAGGAGGTCGAGACGTTCGATCTCCGCGTCGAGGGTTCGTTGCCGAAGGAGCTCGCGGGCTTGTATGTGCGCAACGGTTCCAATCCCAAGCCGGGATGGGCACCCCACTGGTTCCTCGGTGACGGCATGGTGCACGGCGTCATGATCGAGGACGGCCGCGCGAGTTGGTATCGGAACCGCTACGTCCACACGACGTTGTTTGCGGCGGGCGGTGGTCTCACGGCCAAAGGCGCGCCCGGCGGCGCGGCCGGCCTCAGCAACGTCTCGGTCGTGCATCACGCCGGCAAGCTCCTCACGCTGGGCGAGGTGGGTTTCCCGTACGAGTTGCGGGCCACGGACTTGTCGACCGTTGGTTCGTACGATTTCGCCGGCCGACTCAAGGGCAATATGACCGCGCATCCGAAGATCGATCCGGTCACCGGAGCGATGCATTTCTTCGGATACAACTTCGCGGAGCCGTTCCTCGAGTACCACGTCGCCGACCGCAACGGCACGCTCGTGTCGAGCCAGCCAGTTTCGGTGAAGGCGTCGACGATGATCCACGACTTCGCGATCACTGAGCGAGACGTCGTGTTCTGGGAAATGCCCGTCCTGTTCGACATCAAGCTCGCGATCAAGATGGTCAGCGAGGCACGTTCCACTGTGATGCCCTACGTGTGGAAGCCCGAGTACGGATCGCGTCTCGGTGTCATGCCACTCGGTGGTCCTGCTTCCGCGATCCGGTGGGTCGAGATCGAGCCGTGCTACGTGTTCCACGGGATGAACGCGTGGCGCGCCGGCGACGAGGTCGTGCTCGACGTGTGCCGGCTGCAAAAGGTGTTCGTCGCCGGCGCCGCCCTCGGGCTGCCGCCTCGCCTGCATCGCTGGAGAATCAACACGAGCGGTCCGAATCTGGGCTTCCGCGACGAGGTGCGCTCGGACCTCGATGCCGACCTGCCGTCGATCGACCGGCGCTATGTCGGCCGCACGTATCGCCATGGCTGGCGAGTCGAGACCCATTCCACGCCCGACGACGTCGTACTCGCCGGCGCGGTGCACATCGACGCGCAAACCGGCACCGAGACCCGTTGGGATCCGGGACCGCAATTCTCGTCGGGTGAATGGCTCTTCGTGGCGACCGGTCCCGATGAAGCCGAAGGCGTCGTGATGACCTACGTCTACGACCACGCCGCCGACACCTCCTCGCTCGTCGTGCTCGACGCACGCGACATCGGCGCGGGCCCAGTCGCACGCATCGCGCTGCCCCAGCGCGTGCCCTACGGGTTTCATGCAACTTGGGTCCCCGCCACCGCAGCGTGACGCGCCGTCGAACCGCGACGACACGCGGCCTAGGAAAAGCGTCTGCTACCGATTCATCGCGCGAGCTCGCGCAGAAGGAACACCTCGGACCGGATCAGGCTGCGCCAGTCGGCGAGGTGCAGGCTCTCGTCCTCTCCGTGGATGTTGGAGCCGGGATCGTTGGGACCGATCAGGAGCGCGGGGATTCCTCCGAACGCGTCGGCGAACGGTCCGACGAAGGGGATCGACCCACCGATGCCCATCGCAACCGCCTCGACACCGAATCCGGCGTGCAGCGCGCGGCGCGCCGCGTCGAACGCCGGGCCCGTCGGATCGGTCTGCCACGCGGGCGCGCCTTCGAGCGCGGTAATCGTGCATTCGAGTCCCCACGGAACATGCCGCTCGACGTGGGTGCGGAGGTGCGCGAGCACGCGGTCGGGTTCCTGACCCGGACCCAGGCGCAGACTGAGCCGCGCCGACGCCCGGGCAACGATCTGGTTCGATGATCCCTTGATCGGATGGCCGTCGATCCCGATCACCGTGAGACACGGCCGCAGCCAAAGTCGCTCGTGGAGCGTGACGTTCGGGTCGCCGACGAGCTGCACGCCCGGGCGCACACCCGCGGCGCGGGCGAAGCGCTGCGGCGCGTCGTCGAAGCCCGCGATCGGCACCCGCTCGTTCGGGGTGGCCTCGAGCAGGCCGTCGAACGCGCCGTCGAACGCGAGGTCGCCGTGCTCGTCGACCAGCGACGCGAGGAGACGCGACAGCGCCATGACCGGATCAGGGATCGCGCCGCCGGAGATTCCCGAGTGTTGCGGACCGTCGAGCGCCCGCAACTCGACGTCGGCGGCTGCGAGGCCGCGCAATGAATAGGTGAGGCCCGGAACGCCGACCTGCCAGTTCCCGGCGTCGGCGAGCACGAGCACGTCGGAGCGGAGCTCTTCGAGGTGCGCGGTGAGGAACGCGTGCAGCGTCGGCGATCCGATCTCCTCCTCTCCTTCGACCAGCACGCGCACGTTGCACGGCAGCCCGCCCGCGCTCGTCAGCCACGCGCTGACCGCGTGAGCGTGCGCGACCGCGCCGGCCTTGTCGTCGGCGGCGCCGCGCCCGTAGAGACGGCCGTCCCGCTCCTGGGGCTCGAACGGATCACTCGCCCAGTTCTCGATGATCCCGGGTGGTTGGACGTCGTGATGCGCGTACAACAGAACGGTCGGCAACTCCGGGCCGGCGTGCAACCACTCGCCGATCACGAACGGCTGCGATCCGTCGACCCCCGCGGCGCGCACGTTCTCGAGCCCGTGGGCGCGCAAGAGCTCGACGGTCGCGTCGGCGCTCGCGCGCACGTCCGCATGGTGCTCCGGATCGGCGCTGATGCTCGGGATGCGAACGAGCGCTTCCAGCTCGGCCCGCGCCGCATCGAGCACGTCGTCGACGGCGGCGACGGCGGCGTCGATCCGGGCGCCGATCGAGGCGTCGCCCGACATCAGGTGGCTTCCGGCGTCGGCCGCGGCGGACCGGAGGCGGCTCGACCGTCTCCGAACGGCGAGTCGCGATCCTCGACCGCGCCCTTCACGCCCATGGAGCGCAGCTTGGGCATGTACTCCTGCGACGATCGTTGGTGAAGTCCCAAGGCCTGCAGCTCCGTGCCGGCGCGCACGCCCGCACGCATACCCATGGCCTCGAGCGCACGGTGCACGGTGCGCTTGTTGAGCGCGAGCAGGTCGCCGGGGATCTGGGCGACGCGCTCGGCGACGCGCAGCACCTCCTCCTCGAGCTGGTCGGCGGGGAACGCCCGGTTCGCGTAACCGGCGCCGACCGCCTCGACGCCCGAGAGCGAGTCGCCGGTGAGCAGGGCTTCCATCGATCGCCGCCATCCGAGCAGCCAGGGTTGCCACAGGAAGTCGGGTGACGACATCGTGCGCACGGGTGGATAGCCGATCGTCGCGTCCTGGGCGACGTACACGAGATCGCAGGCGGCCGCGAGCTCGGAACCGCCGGCCAGGCAGTAACCGTGGACCTGAGCGATGATCGGCGTCGCCATGTCCATCATCTCGAACCAGCCCTCGACGAGGTGCCGGCTCCAGAAGCCGTCGCGCGCGGCGATCGGGCGCGGGAGCGGATCGTCGGGCTCCGGCGCGAGGTCGTAGCCCGCGCAGAAGGACGGTCCCGCGCCGCGGATCGTGATGACGCGCACTTCGTTGTCCTGATCGGCGCGCCGCAACTCGTCGAACAGCACGCGTCGCACCGAGTTGCTCATCGCGTTGCGCTTGGCGGGGCGATTGAGGGTGAGGCGGCGCACGCGCGGCCGCGGATCGTCCGCCAGCACCAGGGGTTCGGCCATGACCAGAACCTAAAACGAATCGCCGAAACGTGCTTGCAGGCGCCTCATCCCCACGATCCACCGGTCGTAATCCGACGCCTTGCGCCGGAAGTACTCCAAGACCTGAGGATGAGGGAGGATGAGGAAGACCTCGGCTGCGAGCCCGCGCACCACCGCGTCGGCGACGGTGTCGGGCTCGAGCATGCCGTCGACGCCGGCGACGCCTCCGTCCGGGATGCCCGCCGTCATCGCCGTGCGCACGGCCTGAGGGGCGAGGACCGACACCTTGACGCCCTGGTCGCCGTACGTGATGGCGAGCCATTCCGCGAGGGCGAGGGCCGCGTGCTTGGTGACCGCATACGGCGCGCTCCCGATCTGGGTGAGCAATCCCGCGGCCGACGCGGTCTGCATGAGGTAGCCGCCACCGCGTTCGATCATGCGCGGCACCATGATCCGCGCCGCGTACACGTGCGCCATCACGTTGACATCGATGCTCCGGCGCCAGATCTCATTGCTCGCGTCTGCCCCGCCGGGAACGACGATGCCCGCGTTCGAGCAGAAGAGGTCGATCGGCCCGAACCGATCCTCGGCCCGATCGACGAGCGAGCGGAGCTGCGCCTCCTCGGTGACGTCGCACTGCACCGCCAGGCCGTCGCCGGTCTCCCGCGCGACCGCCTCGAGCGGCTCCTTCTGCACGTCGGCCACGACGACACCCCGCGCCCCTTCGGCGGCGAACCGCCGGGCGAGCGCGGCGCCGATACCGCTCGCCGCGCCGGTCACGACAACGCACTTCCCGTCGATCAGCACGGCACTCCGATCGTCATCAGTCCCTCGATCCTCACGAGACGTCCCTCGTCGTCACGGTTGCACCAACATCCGCGATCGCGAGCACGCGCGTCCGGCCCTCGCCGGGCAGCGCGGCCGCGACGTCCGCCGCGCACGCGGGCTCGACGAGCGCGGCCGCAGACGGACCGGATCCCGACAGCCACGCCGCGAAGGCTCCGGCCGCGAGCGCAGCCTCGATCGCGTGCCGCGTGTCGTGTGCGCGGGCGAGCCGGCGGCCCTGATGTAGGCGATCCTCCGTCGCGATCCGCAGCGCCCCGACGTCGCCCGCGGCCAGCGCCGCGACCAACAGTGCGGTTCGGCTGATGTTGAAGGCGGCGTCCTCGAAGGACACCTGATCGGGGAGGAGGCGGCGTGCAGATGGTGTCGGCGCCTGCCGATCGGGTATCCACACCACGACCGCGAGATCCCGCGGCAGCGGGATCCGAACGGCACGCCCACCGGCGACGGCGACGACACCCCCGAAGAGCGATGCCGCCACATTGTCGAAGTGGCCCTCGAGCTCTCCGGCGGCGCGCAGGATCGCCGGGCGCGACTCGCGCAACGATCCCTCCTGCTGCGCACACGCGGCGACGAGACCGCCGACGCGCGCCGCGCCCGAGAAACCGAGCCCGCGACCACCCGGAAACCGGACCCGGACGGCGATCGGTCCGACCCCCCCGCCCTGGCGAAACGCGCGTACCGCGGGATGGGTCTCGGGGGCGGGATCGTCGGCGTCGGCCGTCACCTCGAGGTGCACGTCGAGCGCCAGCGCGACCGCATCGAACGCCGAACCCAGGTTCGCCGACGACGCGGGAACGCGCACGACCCAGTCATCGCGCGAACCTCCGGATTGCAGGCCTCGACGCATCGCGTCAGCCTGGCACGAAACAGTGTCGAGCGCGCACTACGGTCATGCCGTGCGACGTCATTGTGCGAGAACCGGATGCAACTCCCCGGCCACGGCAACCTTCACGTTCGATACGCGCGATCTCACCGTTTGGCTCGACACCCCTGCCGACGGCGCGGCGCGAGCGGGCGAGCTGTGCGAGCGGCACGTGCGCGTCCTCACCCCACCCCAGGGTTGGCACCTCGAGGACCGCCGAGGAGCACGCGCTCGAGCGGCCAAACAGCTCGAGGCGACGCTCGACGCGCACAGCCCGATGCTCGCCCGCGCCTTCCAGAATGCCGGCGCAGTTTGAGCAGACGCCCCCGTTGGAATCTACGGACGGCGGACGTGCACATGAAGGAGGTGAATCCCCAGGGATGATCTCCGGCCCGAATTGGGCTCGGCGCTACGGACCCAGCCACAGGCGGCTCTGCGCCCGACCCGGTTGTGGCGCGCCGGCGGCGGCGACCCTCCGCTTCCTGCCCACCCAACGAGAGGCTTGGCTCGTCGCGCTCGACGAGGCGCGCACCGAAGGCGACCTCTGCGCACGCCACGCGGCCGGGCTGGTATTGCCGCGCGGTTGGCAACTGCACAACGATCTCACGGGCGACCACGCCACGACCGACCGCGACCCGAACGCGCCGGCTCCGCCCGTTCGCCGCCCGCGTAGCACGTCGATCGCCCGCACTCGGCGCCGGCGCACCGCGAACAGCGCGGTAGCGCTGCCCGGACTCGGCGCGATCGCCGATCCCGCACCGCAGCCGCGTCCCGAGCCTGCGACGTACCCCGAACGCGACTCATCGTCCGCATCCGCCCGCGAACCGGGACGGGCTCCGCTCGTTGCGGAAGCGACGCCGGAAACGAGCGAAGCGCTCGCGGAGACGCTCGACGCTCAGACCCCGTTGCTCCGACGCGCGTTCGACAACGTCCTGCCCAAGGAAAACGATTCGTAGTCGGGCACGGCGCGCGCGTCAGGCGCGTACCGGCGCGCGGACGTGCGCCGGTACGAGCGCGACGCAGAGCGCGATCGCGGCCAGCACCAGCAAGCCGGTTCGGAGCCCGAACAGGCCCGAGAGCGTTCCTACGAGCGGCGGGCCCGCGACCATCCCGAGGTAGCCGCACGCGGTGACGCCGCCGATCGCGAGCGCGGGATGGCGGGCCTCGTTGTTGACGTCGGCGAGCAGCAGTGGCCACACGACCGAGATACCGACCGCGGCCGCCGCGAGCCCGGCGGCCGCGATGCCGGCCGCGCCACACAGCGCTTCGGTCGAGATGCCGACGGCCGCGAGCGTTCCCCCGATGACGACCGCGCGCCGCGTGCCCAACGCGCCGACCATCGGCCCGCCACCGAGGCGAGCGAACGTGGCCAGTCCTTCGCCGACGACGTAGGCGCTGACGCCCGCGAGCACACCCACGCCCAGGTGTCCGCGGAGGTAGAGGATGCCCCACGTCGCGATGCCACCTTCGACCATCGCCGCGCCGGCGAACACGAGCGCGAGGACGACCAGACCTTCGTGCCGCAAGCCGGCCAGCGCGCGCCACATCGACGGATGATCGAAACGCTCCGGCTCCGGAAGGCGCGCCCGGCGCGTCACAATGCCGGTAACCACTCCGACGGTCGCCACGCCGACCCAGACCACGCGCCACGAAGCACCCAACCGCAGCGCCACACCGGTCACTGCCGCGCCGGCAACACATCCGCCGTTGAACAGGCCGTGAAACCGAACGAGGCGGCCCGCGTCGTGCGCGAGGGCGTCGGCCGCGACGATGTTCATGACCACGTCGACGAGGCCCCCGGCGGCCATGGCCAATACGAGCGCGAGCACGAACAACGGCAGCTGGGGTGCCGCCGCCTCGAGTCCGAGC
>JALYLU010000152.1:0-1241 GCA_030774075.1 Actinomycetota bacterium
GTTCGCTCTCAACCGACAGCCGATCCCGGCCGCGCAGCTCCGCCGCGATGCGATCCAACGCCGCGCGAAGTTCGCGGCCCATGACTGCCTGCGTATGCTCAACCACGTCGGACCTCTTAACCAGGTGCCGGCCAGGCCCCGGGGTGTATACGCACCGCCGGGGCCACTAATCTACGGTTGTAGACTAGCGGCCCGGGTCCCTAGTAGTCAACCCTTGTATCCTTTGGCGTGTGACCCGCCGAGTCGATGTGAGCGATCTCATCGACGCGCACGCAGTAGCGGATCTTCTCGGTCTGACACAACGGAACTCTGTCAGCGCCTACCAACGCCGCTATGCAGATATGCCGCGTCCTGTCGTGGATATGGGCCGCGGGCGGTGCAAGCTCTGGCTCCGCTCTGAAGTTGCCGCGTGGCACCGAGGCCGCACTGTTCGGCCGGCGCGTTCCCAGCGTGATGCCTGACGTGCAGCTGGTCTACCTCGGAAGCACCGCGATTCGTCACCCTCCAGAGCGCGGCTCGACGGATGCGATCACGCCCTGCGGCGATAGCGAAGGAGCGTTCACATGGGCTATTCACCCGGATCGCGCAGTTCTGGAGATCCCTCACAGCGTCGCCAGGGCTCGGGCAAAGCCGCAGGTCAGCGACCCGGACGGATATTCGGCACCCACAAGCTTGACGCGGGGGTCTCGGGCGCTCCGTCCTGTTGCTTCGAGCACGTACCTCAGTTTCTTCATGACGAGGCCTCCATCCGGGCTGGCGTATCCGGGTAGGTGAAGGAGGCTATCGATGGAAACGATTGTCGAGCGGTGCGCGTTCTTGGATGTGCACCGCGACACGGTGATGGCGTGTGCGCGCACACCCGACGGTGATGGTCGTCGTGAGGAAGTGGTCCAGTTCGCCACGACGACGGCGCAGTTGTTGGTGTTGTCGGACTGGCTGCTCGAGCGGCGGGTCTCTCTCGTGGGGATGGAAGCCACGGGGGTGTATTGGAAACCGGTGCATTGGGTGCTGGAGGACGCGGTGGACGAAGTGTGGGTGATCAATGCGCGTCACATGCGTAACGTCCCGGGCCGCAAGACCGACGTGAACGACGCCACCTGGCTGGCCGACCTGATGGCGCATGGCCTGATCCGGGGCAGCTTCGTACCGGATGCGCACACCCAGGAATTGCGCGCTCTGCTGCGAACCCGCAAGCAGTTCGTGCGCGAGCGAAGCAGCCACATCCAGCGGCTACAGAAGAC
>JALYLU010000152.1:1251-5647 GCA_030774075.1 Actinomycetota bacterium
GACTCGCAGTGGGGCGCGCAGCTCCTCGAGCACGGGCTGGTGCGCCCGTCGTTTATCCCGCCGAAGCCGTTCCGTCAGCCGCGGGACCTGACGCGCTATCGCCGTGTCGTGATCGAGGAACGCGGCCGCGAATCGCAACGTCTGCATAAGGTTCTCGAAGACGCCGGGATCAAGCTGTCGAGCTTCACGTCGAAGGTGTTGACCAAATCGGGGCGCGAGATGATCGACGCGCTCATCGCCGGTCAACGCGACCCGGGCGTGCTCGCGGAGATGGCGAAGGGCCGGATGCGCTCGAAGATCCCGCAGCTCACCGACGCGCTCGCGGGACGTTTCGACGAACACCACGCCCTGTTATGTGCGGCGATGCTCGCCCGGATCGATCAGGCCGACACGACCATTGACGGACTCACTCACGCGATCGACGTGTTGTTGGACCCCTACGAAGCGGCGGTGACGTTGCTGGTGACGATCCCGGGAGTGCAACGCCGCACCGCCCAGGTGATCCTCGCTGAGATCGGCGCCGACATGTCCCGCTTCCCGACGTCTGGCCATCTCGCGTCGTGGGCTGGCATGTGCCCGGGCAACAACGAGTCCGCTGGCAAACACCGATCCGGAACAACCCGCCACGGCTCGAAATGGCTCCGCATCGCGCTGATCGAAGCCGCGCACGCCGCGGCGCGAACCAACAACACGTACCTCGCCGCGCAATACGCGCGGCTGCGATCCAAGCGCGGACCGAGCAAGGCCGCGGTCGCGGTCGGCCACTCGATCCTCGTGATCGCCTGGAACCTGCTCAGCACCGGCGAGATCTATACCGATCTCGGCGGCGACTACTTCGAGAAACGACGCAACAGCCCCGCGCGCCAACGTCGCCTCGTCGCGCAACTCGAAGCCATGGGCCACCACGTCACCCTCGAACCCGCCGCCTGACCCCCGACAACAACCACCACCCTCGGGGCTTCGCCCCGAACGGGGCTACCGCCCCGCAACCCCGCGCGCCCCGACCCACTTGACAACAAGGTGATTCACACCTCAGCGACGCGCGGGTCTTTCGGACTCCGGAGCATCCTGACGGCCCCTCTTCGTTCCCGTGCTTCCGGCTCTGCGGTGGGGAGGCATTCCCGACCGAGCACCACGCGGCAGGGGCATCGTCAGTGCCTTGGTTCGCGGTGAGCGGCTCGCTTGTCTATCCGACAGATGCACATCCTGCCGGTGCCTCGTACACGCCTTGGTATCAAGCGCGATGAGCGGGACGGGGGCCGTATCGACCCGGCGAACCGCCAGGTCGGTGACCACGTTCACCAGGCGACCGGGATGGTTGCGGCCCAACTTGATTGCGATGTCACCGAGGCGCTCGCACGGCTGAGAATCCGAGCCGATGCGACCGGCCAGACGCTCAAAAACATTGCGCTCGACGTGTTGGACGGCGTAACCGTGTTCTACAAGTAGTCCGCGCAAAGAAACTTGTGGGTGCCGGAAACGCGTTCGGGATGTTTGGTGAACGTCGTCGATGTTGACGTGGGGTCGTGTGGTGGGGGAGCGGGCGCGTCGAAGCTGACGTGGACGTGAGGGTTGGCCGTTGTCGGAGTCGTTCAGGCTGCTTGGCGGTACTCGTTGATGAGTCCGTTGCAGGTGGGGTGCCGTCGGATCGGCCGGCCGGCCCGATACGCGACGACGTCGGCATTGTTTGGCGCGCGTTGACCGAGGCTGCGGTGGGGGCGGTGCGTGTTGTAGTGCTCGACATACTCGGCGAGGAGCTGTTCGAGCTGCCGACGGTTCCAGATGAGGGTGCGGTCGCAGAGTTCGTGGCGCACGGTGCCGACCCAGCGTTCCGCGTACGCGTTCGCGACCGGCGTATAGGGCGGCGTGCGGATGATCGTCGCGCCGTCGGAAGACTTCATCGAATGCGCCGACGAACTGGCCGGCGCCGTCGCGGATCAAGAACCGGATCGTTCGGTCGTAGCGCATCGTGAAGTTCCGGGCGGCTTGGGTCGTCCAGGCGCCGGTCGGGTTGGTGGTGATGCCGGCGAGGTGCACGCGGCGGCGGTCGAGTTCGATGAAGAACAGCACGTAGTAGCGGCGCAGCATGACGGTATCGACACAGAAGAAGTCGCACGCCACAATCCCGGCCGCTTGTCTGCGAAGAAACGTCGTCCATGACTCCGATGTCCGGCCTGGTGCAGGGTCGAAGCCCGCGGTCTTGAGGATCGTCCAAACCGTCGATGCGGCGATGGTGACACCGAGTCGGGCGAGTTCACCATGAATGCGGCGGTAGCCCCAGGTCGGGTTCTCCCGAGCAAGACGGAGGATCGTCCGGCGGGTCTCGACCGTCGTGGATGGTCGGCCAGGCCGGTGCGGGTAGGTCCAGTGATTCGCGACGAGGCGCCGGTGCCAGGCCAGGATCGTGTCGGGCTTCACCATGAAGACGGACCAGCGGTCACGGCGGAGAGCTCGGGCGAGCGCGGTGAGGACCGCGCGGTCGTCGGGTTCGAAACGTGGACGTGCGAGCTGGCGTTGGAGGACGGCGAGTTGGTGGCGTAACACGAGGATCTCGACATCTTTGGAACGATCTGCGCGACCGCGTAGCACGAACAGGTCGATCACGAGCCGGACAAGACGGTAGAAGCGGGCCACGCGCCGATCCTCGCAGCGTCCGAACCGCGCCGAGCACGCCAGTGCGAAACCCCAGGTCAGCTGGCCGGGACGAGTTTTCGGCACCCACACGTTGTCTCGGGGTTTCAGGCTGCTTGGCGGTACTCGTTGATGAGTCCGTTGCAGGTGGGGTGTCGTCGGATCGGTCGGCCGGGCCGATACTCGACGATTGTCGCATTGTTTGGCGCGCGTTGGCCGAGGATGCGGTGAGGTCGGTGGGTGTTGTAGTGCTCGACGTACTCGTCAAGGAGATGTTCGAGTTGTCGGTGGTTCCAGGTGAGGGTGCGGTCGAGTAGTTCGCGGCGCACGGTGCCGACCCAGCGTTCCGCGTACGCATTCGCGATCGGCGTGTAGGGCGGCGTGCGAATGATGATTGTGCCGTCGCTGCGGAACACCTCGTCGAACGCCTGCACGAACTGTCCGGCGCCGTCTCGGATCAAGAACCGGATCGTCCGCTGGTCTCGCATTGTGAAGTTGCGGGCGGCTTAGGTCGTCCAGGGGCCAGTCGGGTTGGTGGTGATCCCGGCGAGGTGAACGCGGCGGCGATCGAGTTCGATGAAGAACAGCACGTAGTAGCGGAGCAACAGGACGGTGTCGACGGTGAAAAAGTCACACGCGACGATCCCGGCCGCTTGGCTGCGCAGGAACGTTCTCCAGGACTCCGACGACCGGCCGGGTGCGGGGTCGATGCCTGCCTTGTTGAGGATCGTCCACACGGTCGATGCGGCGTTGGTGATGCCGAGGCGGGCGAGTTCGCCGTGGATGCGCCGGTATCCCCATGTCGGGTTCTCCCGCGCGAAATGCAGGATCGTGCGGCGGGTCTCGACTGTCGTGGATGGTCGGCCGGGCCGGTGCGGGTAGGTCCAGTGGTTCGCGACGAGACGTCGATGCCAACGCAGGATCGTGTCGGGCTTCACCATGAAGATCGACCACCGGTCGCGACCAATGACGCGCGACATGGCACTCAGGAAGCGCGGTCGCCGGCATCGAAACGCGGACGTGCAATCTGGCGCTGCAACACTCCGAGCTGGTGGCGCAACACGAGGATCTCGACATCCTTGGAACGATCCGTGCGACCGCGTAGCACCAACAGGTCGATGACGAGCCGGACAAGACAGTAGAAACGGGCCACGCGCCAATCCTCGCAGCGCTCGAACCGCACCGCTCATGTCAGCGCGAAACCGCAGGTCACTACGCCGGACGAGTTTTTCGGCACCCACAGGTCGTACTGTGCCGACGTGCATTGTCGTCGGCTCGTGTTGGTGACCGTCGCGGTCACGTTCTCGTTATCGGTCCTGTGGCTGCGGTTGCTCGTCGTCCGCCACCCCGGGTTGGGATAGCTCTACGACGTCGGTCGCGGCGTCGCGGATCTCTTGCGACGCGGCCCGTGCATGTGTCGCGACGTCGCTTGCAGCGTCGTGGGCGTGTTCGCTCACGCGCTCAGACGCACGCCCGACCCGATCACCGATGGCGCGGCCCGCGCTGTCCGCCTCATCGGAAGACCCGAAGTAGTCGTCATACAGCCTCTTGGCGCCGTAGGCCGCCAGACCCAAGATCACAAGCCGCGCCAGCATGCGCACCATCAGCCCCTCCACCATCGTCGCCGTGCGTGCAGAGCCTAGTTGGCCGGATGCGGATGTCATTGGCGCTGAAGCGTGCGGGCAACACGACGCCGACGCGTGGACCCACGGCCGACAACGAAATTCCTTGCTCCCCCTCGTCGTGCGCTCACGCGGCTGTGTTC
>JALYLU010000152.1:5657-9339 GCA_030774075.1 Actinomycetota bacterium
GTTCGGGGACGGTCGGGAGCGCGTACGCGGGGTCGCGTTCGATGCGCCGCATGGCGGTTCGGATCGAGCGGCATGGGGCGGCGGGCGTGTCGCCGAGCCCACGAACAGGTTCGTGCAGACGGCCGGGCGCTGCAACGGCTCTGTTGCACTGGCGCAGAGTGGCGATGGTCGGTGAACATGGTGGGATGCTCCGATCTGACGCTCGTGCGGTACCCGCCTCCCGAGCTCGGCGTTCAAGGGGTTCCGGTTCCACACGAGATCGTCGTCCTCGCGGTGCGCTGGTACCTACGCTTCGGGCTCTCCTACCGCGACGTCGAAGAGCTCTTGGCCGAGCGCGGCATCGAAGTCGACCATGTCACCGTGTACCGGTGGATGCAACGCTTCATGCCGCTCCTCGCAGACACGGCCCGGCCATGCCGACACGCAGTCGGCGACCGTTGGTACGTCGATGAGACCTATGCAAGGTCGCCGGCCACTGGCGCTTCGTCTACAGAGCCGTCGACCAGCACGGCCAGGGCGGCGGCCGCTATGTCGCGGATCTCATCGACGTCTACGTCTCAGCCCGCCGCGAGACGCAGGCAGCCTGACGATTCTTCACGATGGCGCTCGGCGACCACGGCGAGCCGGCCGAGGTCGTGACCGACCGGGCCCCGGCGCTACGTGTGGGTGCCGGAAACGCGTTCCGGTGTTCGACGTGTGGGTGCCGAAACTCGTCCGGGCATGCTGAACATGCGATTCGCGCGACTGATCGGATTCGTCGCGATGCGTCGCGTCCGTCCCGAACTCACCGGCGCCCCGAGAACCAGCAGCTCGCCAAAGCCGCGAATAGCGCGAAACGGCTCGATCCCCGAATCCACCCGTCAGACCGCGTGAGAGGGTCCGCGCATGGCAGCGACGGGGCGACTCGGGTGGATTGGGTGGATCGCGCAGTTCCGGAGATCCTGTGGGTGCCGGAAACTCGTCCGGGCATCCTGAGCAGGCGTTTCGCGCGACGTGATGAGATCCGTCGCGATGCCGCGGGTCCGCTCTGAGCTCGCCCGGGAGCCCCGATACGTCCAGCATTGCGGGCGGATGGGACGCCGTTGGCCGTGGACGGCGGCCTTAGATTTAAGATTGAGTCGGACGAAAACGGGGGCGTGCCGGCGTCGACGACACCTCGACCGATGACGACGACCGCAGGAGACACGACCGTGACCGACTCCGACCCGATGCTGTTCGACCCTCTGCAGGACGGCGTGCCGCCCGATCCCTACCCACTGTACGACCGTCTCCGGCGGGAGGATCCGGTGCACCGCAGCAGCACCGGTCGCTGGCTGCTCACCCGCTACGAGGACTGCTGGTCGGTGCTGAGCAACCCAGCCATGAGCACCGCCCAACGGCAGGCCACCGGGGACTCCGACGAGGCCCAGATGCTGGCGGCGTACCTCTCCAACCTCATGCTGTTTAACGATCCTCCGGATCACACCCGGCTTCGGGGGCTGGTGAACAAGGCGTTCACCCCTCGGGTGATCGAGCGCCTCCGCCCCCGAATCACCGAGCTGGTGGGCGAGCTGCTCGACGTGGCCGCTGAGGCGGGCAGCATCGACGTCATCGCCGAGCTCGGTAGACCGCTTCCGGTCACCGTCATCGCCGAGATGCTCGGGGTGCCGGCCGAGGACCAGGGCACCTTCCGGGGTTGGTCGGAGGTGCTGGCCCACACCGTCGATCCCGACATGGACGCGGAGACGGCCGCCAGAGCCGCGATGGCCGGCCTCGAGTTCATGGCCTACTTCACAGCCATGGCCGAGGAACGTCGCCAGCATCCCCAGGATGACCTGTTGAGTGGTCTCGTCGCCGCCGAGGAAGATGGCGACCGACTAACGGCCGATGAGCTCGTGACCAACTGCATCCTCTTGCTCATCGCCGGCCACGAGACGACCACCAACCTCATCGGTAACGGCACACTGTCCCTGCTCCGCCATCCCGCGGAGCTGTCCCGCTGGCGAGCGGATCCCTCGCTAGCCAAGACCGCGGTCGAAGAGCTGTTGCGTTACGACAGTCCCGTGCACCTGACCAGCCGGACGGCGATGCAAGACGTCACCGTCGGCGAGACCGAGGTGAAGGCGGGAGAGCCGCTGACCCTCCTCCTCGCTGCCGCCAACCGTGACCCGGCCGAGTTCGCCGAACCGGCCGTCCTTGACATCGGCCGCCTCGAGAACCGCCACCTCTCGTTCAGTAGCGGTCCGCACTTCTGCCTCGGCGCGGCCCTGGCCCGGATCGAGGGCCAGATCGCCCTGTCCGCCCTCGTCAGCCGCTTTCCTCGCCTCGAGCTGACCCTCGACGAACTCGAGTGGAACCCGACGACCACCCTCCGGGGGTTGCGGGCCCTGCCGCTGTCTGTTTGAGCGTGTGGAGCCCGTCGCACTATTGGTCGGTTGGTGCCCGCTATCGGTGGGGTCTGTTTGTTCGTGGGACTTCACAGCGGTGGGGTGGCCTGTGGGTGCCGAAAAGTCGTCCGTGCCCGTGACCTGCGGCTTTGGCCGAGCGGCGTGTGCCGAAAACTCGTCCGGACCGCTGAACTGCGGTTTGGCCCGAGCGACGGTCATGGTGTGATGGATCTCCGGAGCTGTGCCGATCCACCCGAATCATCCTGTCGCTGACGCGCTCGGCACCTCGCGCGGGTCGTGAGACGGGTGGACCCAGGTCGAACCCTTTCGTAGTATTCGCGGCTTTCGGCAGTCCGTCGGTTCGTCGGGGCTCCGGCGAGCTCAGGACGGACGGGCGGAATCGCGACGATTCCCATCACGTCCGGTCAGCCCTGCACGGATCCGATCGCGTCGCGCGAAACGCCTGAGCAGGCGTTACGCGTTGGCGTGAGCGGCACGGTCCGGACGCTGCGAGGATCGGCGCGTGGCGCGTTTCTACCGTCTTGTCCGCCTCGTACTGGACCTCCTGGCACTGCGCGGCCGCACGGACCGCTCCAAAGATGTCGAGATCCTCGTGCTACGCCACCAACTCGCCGTGCTGCAACGCCAGCACGCACACCCACGGTTCGCGCCCGACGACCGCGCCATGCTTGCCGCGCTCGCGCGTGTGCTCGGCCGTGACCGCTGGTCAATCTTCGTCGTCAAGCCCGACACGCTGTTGCGGTGGCATCGACGACTCGTCGCGAACCACTGGACCTACCCACACCGGCCCGGCCGACCATCCACTACCGCCGAAACGCGCCGACTGATCATCCGTCTCGCGCGGGAGAACCCGACATGGGGATACCGGCGCATCCACGGCGAATTCGCCCGACTCGGCATCACCATCGCCGCATCCACCATCTGGACAATCCTGAAGAACGCCGGCATCGACCCCGCACCCGGCCGGAACACCGAATCGTGGACGACATTCCTCCGTACTCAAGCAGCCGGGATCGTCGCCTGCGACTTCTTCACCGTCGACACCGTCATACTGCGCCGCTACTACGTCCTGTTCTTCATCGAACTCGAAGCGCGCCGCGTGCACCTCGCCGGGATCACCACCAACCCGACCGGCCCCTGGACGACCCAAGCCGCCCGCAACTTCATGATGCGTTACGACCGAACGATCCGGTTCTTGATCCGCGACGGCGCCGGCCAGTTCACCGGCGCTTTCGATGAGGTCTTCCGCAGCGACGGCGCAACCATCATCCGCACCCCGCCCTATACGCCGGTCG
>JALYLU010000153.1:0-1872 GCA_030774075.1 Actinomycetota bacterium
CACCGCGCCCGTCACGTACGCGCCGGCGCGGCTCGCGAGGTAGATCGCGATACCGGCCATGTCGTCGGGCCGACCGATCCGTCCGAGAGGCGACGATCGCGCGATCGTGGCGCCGAACTCGCGCAGGGTCGCGGCCATCATCTTGGACTCGAACGGTCCCGGCGCGACGGCATTGACCGTGATGTTGCGCGGGCCGAGCTGGCGCGCGAGGTGACGGGTCAACTGATGGATCGCCGCCTTGCTCGTCGAGTACGCGTAGGTCTCCAGCAAGGGAACCTGGATGCCGTCGATCGAGCCGATGTTGATGACGCGTGCGGGATCGTCGGCGGTACCAGCGGCCACCAGCAGCGGCACCAGCGCGCGCGTCAGCAGGAACGGCGACTTCGCGTTCAGTGTCATCACCTTGTCCCAGGCGTCGGCGGGATACTCGGCGAGAGGCGCGCCCCATGTGGCACCCGCGTTGTTCACGAGGATGTGGAGCCGGGACTCGCGTTCCGAGACCGCCGCGGCCAGGCGCGCACATTCGTCCTCGCGTGACAGGTCGGCCGGGATGGCCACGCACGTCCCGACCTTCGAGAGCTCGGCCGCGACGTCGTCACACACGTCGGCCTTGCGCGACGTGATGTAGACCTTCGCTCCGGCTTCGACGTAGCCGCGGGCGATCATCAGCCCGATGCCCCGGCTTCCGCCCGTGACCAGGGCGGTTTTGCCGGCGATGTCGAAGAGATCTGCCATCGTTCCTCCTGGATCGCTGCGCCGAACGCGTATTCGCTGCGCCGAACGCGAATTCGCTGCGCCGAACGCGAATTCGCTGCGCCGAACGCGAACTCGCTGCGCCGAGCGGGGCGCGGGATATTAGGGGTGATCCAAGTCGGCGGGCACGGCGAAGAATGATTCGCGAGAATGCTCGAATCGGGTCCGAGGCGCGCGGGGAGTCGGATGACGGTGGTCGAGGGGACGGCGTGGGAACACGATGTGAAGGCTCGCCTGATCGCCCGTGATCCCGGCGCGCTGACCGAGATGTACGACCAGTTCGGTTCCTACGTGTTCGGTCTCGCTGCCCGAGTGATCGGCGATCGGCGCGCCGCCGAGGACGTCACCCAGGACGTCTTCTTGTCCATGTGGGAACGGCCCGAGGCGTTCGATCCCGAGCGCGGACGGTTGCGCACGTTCATGGGCACAGTCGCACACCGGCGGGCGATCGATCTGGTGCGGCGGGAGGAAGCGCGGCGGCGCCGCACCGCGCGCGACGCCGCGAGCGTGCTCCCGATTCCCGACGTGGACGAGTTGGCGATCGCGATCGTCACCGCCGAGCACGTCCGAGCCGAAGTCGAGCAGCTGCCGGCCGAGCAGCGCGAGGCGATCGAGCTCGCGTACTTCGCCGGTCGCACCTACCGGCAGGTCGCCGACGAGTTGGGTATCCCCGAAGGAACCGCCAAATCACGTATGCGACTCGGCCTGCGTCGGATCGCTGATGCGCTCGCCGCCAAGGGTATGGAGCACACATGGACCTGACTCCGGAGGAGTTCGAGGACATGGTTGGCGCGTATGCGCTCGACGCCTGCGAACCCCACGAGGTCGAGGCGATGGAGCGTTACATCGCCGGGCATCGGGAGTCGGCGGCCGAGGTCGAGCGGCTACGCGAGGTCGCGGCCGGTATGGGCGCGGCGGGTGCCTCCAGTCCGCCGGTCGCGCTGCGCGAGCGCTTGCTGCACGCCGCCGCGCACCGGGTCTCACCGCTGGCGGCCGACATCGCGCTGCAGAGGGAGACCGATCGTTTCGACTCCTTTCTGAGCACCCTGGTCGAACGCGACCTCGGAGTACTCACGCACAACGGCCTCACCGTGCGCGAGCTCGTGCAACATGTCGAGG
>JALYLU010000153.1:1882-9339 GCA_030774075.1 Actinomycetota bacterium
TTCGTAGAGGCCGCTGACGACCCGACGACCGCATACATCGGATCGCGCGAAGTCGAGGTCGTGACCACCCGCGACCTGTCCGAGCGCGTCGCCGAGCCGTTTGCCGAGACGGTCACCCGCTTCCGCCGCACGCGCCGCCGGCTCGTGGGCTTACACGAGCAGCTCCACGCGGATCGGCGCGTCGGCGGGTACGAGCGCGACGACACGCTCGTGATCCGCGCCTTCGAGACCTGGACGCACCACGACGACCTCCGGCACGCGCTCGGTCGCGACTCGGCCCTCCCCGACGCCGAGGTCATGCGTACCTTGGCGGAGCTCGCAATGAAGGCGTTGCCGCTCGCACTCGCGGCGAGGGGTTCGGCGCGACCCGGACACACCGCCCGCGTCGTGCTCGAGGGTCCGGGCGGGGGCGAGTGGACCGTGGCGTGCGCCCCCGGCGAATCACCGGCTCTCAACCCCGACGTCGTCGTACGGGCCTCGGTAGTCGACTGGTGCCGGAGGTTCGCGGACCGGCTCGAGCCCGACGACGTGATGGCCTCGGTCGACGGCGACGGCGGGCTCGCCCGCGACCTCGTCGCGGCCGCCAACGCCTTCGCCGGCCTGTAGCGCCCGGGTCTCCGCGCCTCGGAGGTCTTCCCGTGCCGGAGGTGCGCGGGGTTAGGACGCGGCTTCGCTCGAGCCGTCGCCCGCCCCGCTCAGGTTGTTCGCTTCCATCTGCTTTTCGATCTCTGCGATCTCGGCGACCTTCGCGTCGATCTGCGCAGGCGCGTCGAGCGACGCCTCGTTGCGTTTCTGCGCGACGACGAGCGCGCCGATCTCCTCGCACAGGTCGTTGATCTTCTTCTGCAGGCGCACGTCCTCGAGTTTCTCCTTGCCGACCGCAGTTGCATGCTTGGCCTGGTCGGCAGCCTTACCGGCCGCGTCCTTCACCTTGTCGAGAAAACCCATGTCGACCTCCGAGAGAAGAGCGAGTCGCCGGGCGAGGCTACCCGAGGGTGAGGCCTTTGTAACCGTCTCCGAAGCCGACGGCGCGCAACGCCGCAGCGTGGGGCGACGTACGCGCGGGTTCGTCATCGATGCGTTCGATCCGGATCCGCGGGAGGCGTCCCTGCTTGTGCGCTTCGACCAGCGCCTCGGCCCAGACTTCGACCGTTCCGGCGTCGCCACCGCCCGCGCCAAAGGTGACGAGCCCCTTGCCACCGCGTTCGAGGTACGCGGCGCATTCGCCGTCGACGAGAACCACGTAGGCACCCGCCGACCGCGACGGCCGGGCGGAACCTCCGGGCCGCTCGGGCCACGACAGTGCTGCGCCGAAGGGCTGGGCGGGGTCGGTGGCCGCGAGCACGAGCACGCGCAACCGGCTCTCCTGGTCGATTGTCCGGTGCGCGCGCAAGCGATCGACGGCGCCCGGGAGCGCGAATTGCGCGGCGCCGAGCCCGGCCACGAACCAACCGCGCCGCGCCCGTCCCGACTCCTCGAGGGCGCGCAATACGGGGTACACGCCGGCGAAGCCGCCCGCCGCGCCCTCGGCGCGCACCGCCTCTCGCGTGACGACCCCTTGACGCCCGAGCAGTTGCAACGCCGCGGCGTGCGACCGCTCGGTCGGCGACGGCTCGGGTTCGACCAAGGGAACGACCAGCGACCATCGGCCCGCGCCCGCGGGCGGCCCGAGGCGCGTGAGCCGACCGGGATGCGGACGGCTGCGCGCCGATCGCCTCGCGGCAGCCGTGCGCCTCGGGACGCGGAGCGGTCCGAAGGTGTCGTTCGTGATCTCGCCCGCCCACACGAGGTCCCACAATGCGGTGAGCACGACGTTGTCGTCGGCGGTGCCGGTCGCGGCGACGAGGTCGGGCCAGAAGCTCGCGCCGGCCCGCAGCAGACGGTCGCGGATCGCATCGTGGATCTCGCCGTCGGGCGCACCCTCCAACTCGGGACGGGTCGCCAGGGAACGCACGCGATCGCGGAAGAACACGCGGACTCGCCCGTCGTCGGCGCCGAGCGCGCCCGCGCCGATCCAGACGAGCTCGCCCGCGGCGCACAGCTCGTCGAGCATGCTCGGCCGGTAGCCGTCGACTCGCGCCGGCAACACGTCGCGCTCGAGGACGGAAGCGGGAATCGGCACGCCCTGCAGCTGTTCGAGTGCCTCGACCAAGGCGTCGGTACCGCGTCGGCTTCGTCCGACGTTCTGCCAGGCGCACAGGAAGCGCGCGTAGGTGGAGGCGTCGACCGGCTCGATCTCGTGCCGGAGGGCGGCGAGGGAACGGCGGCGCAGGATGCGCAGGACGTTCGTGTCGCACCACTCGCGCTCGATCCCACCGGGGCGGAACTCGCCGAACACCACGCGGCCCTCGGCCTCCAACCGGGTAAGCGATTGGCGCGCGCGCTCGAGCGAGACGTCGAAGCGCGCCCGGAGCTCTTCGACCGTGAATGGCACATGCGTGCGCGCGTAGCGGGCGACGACGCCGTCGAGCGGTCGTTCGACGGGATCGGTGAATGCGGCGGGCAAGCCTTGCGGGATCGCCCAGCCGAGCGCGTCGCGCAGGCGCCCGGCGTCCTCCGCGGCGGCCAACCGACCACCGATCTCGATGATCCGCCGCTCGGCGCGCAGTTGGTCGAGCCAGGGTCGCGGATCGGCCACGCACCGGGCGACGACTTCGTCGAGGGTGAGTGGCCCGAGATCGGTGAGGAGGTCGTGCAGGTCGTCCGCGTGGCGCGCCTGCCGGGTCGGGATCAGCCGCTGGAGTTCCAGCTCGAGCGAGGCGAGCGCTTCGGGGTCGAGCAGCTCGCGCAGCTCTTCCGCACCCATGAGGTCGCGCAAGAGGTCGCGGTCGAGCGCGAGCGCGGTGGCCCGGCGCTCGGCGAGTGGAGCGTCGCCTTCGTACATGTACACGGCGATCCAGCCGAACAACAGCGATTGTGCGAATGGCGACGCACGGCGCGTCTCGACCGGGACGACGCGCACCTCACGCGAACGGATCTGGGTGAGCACCTCGCGTAGCGCGGGAACGTCGAACACGTCGCGTAGACACTCACGCGTCGTCTCCAAGAGCATCGGGAACGAGGGGAAGTCGCTCGCGACGTCGAGCAGGTCGGCCGCCCGCTGCCTCTGCTGCCACAGCGGTGTGCGCTCGCCCGGACGGCGCCGGGGAATCAGTAACGCGCGCGCCGCGTTCTCGCGGAACTTCGACGCGAACAGTGACGTGTTCGGCAACCCCGCAACGACGAGCTCGTCGACATCGTCGGGATCAGGAAGCAGGAGCTCGGTCGCGACGTCGTCGATCGACTCGGGAAGGCGGAGGATGATGCCGTCATCGCTCCACAGCACCTGTACCGGCAAGTCGGCGCGCGCGAGCCGCTCCTCGATCGCGAGCGCCCAGGGCGCATGCACACGCGAGCCGAACGGCGTGAGGATGCAGACGCGCCAATCACCGATCTCGTCGGGGAAGCGTTCGATCACGATCGTGCGGTCGTCGGGGATCGCGCCCGTCGAGTCGGCCTGCTCTTCGAGATACGCCCGGAGGTTCGAAGCGGCTCGCGCGTCGAGGCCGTTTTCCTGCAGCACTGTTTCGACCCGGGCGCGGTCGAGGCCGTGCAGCTCGCGCACGAGCGCGCCGAGCGCGCGACCGAGCTCGAGCGGTCTGCCGGGCCGGTCGCCCTTCCAGAACGGTGTCTTCGCGGGTTCGCCGGGCGCGGGCGTGACGACGACGCGGTCGACGGTGATCTCCTCGATCCGCCATGTCGACGCGCCGAGCACGAAGCACTCGCCGACCCGGCTTTCGTAGACCATCTCCTCGTCGAGCTCGCCGACACGGCCGCCGTCGGGCAGGAATACCCCGAACAGCCCGCGGTCGGGGATCGTGCCGCCACTCTGCACGGCGACCCGCTGCGCGCCTTCGCGCGCTCGGACCCGACCCTCGATCCGATCCCAGACGACGCGTGGTCGCAAGCCGCTGAACCGATCGGAGGGATACCGTCCCGCGAGCATGTCGAGGGTCTCGCGAAACGCGTCCTCGGACAGCTCCGAGAAGTTCGCACACCGGCGTACGAGCGCGTACAGGTCGTCGACGCTCCACTCGTCGAGCGCGCAGATCGCGACGATGTGCTGCGCGAGCACGTCGAGCGGGTTGCGCGGGTAGCGCATCTCCTCGACCAGTCCCTCGCGCATGCGCTGCACGACGATCGCGGCCTCCAGCAGGTCGCCGCGATACTTCGGGAAGATCTTGCCGGTGCTCGGCTCGCCGACCTGGTGGCCGGCGCGGCCGACGCGCTGTATGCCGCGCGCGACCGAGCCGGGCGACTCGACCAGCACGACCAGATCGACCGTGCCCATGTCGATGCCGAGCTCGAGGCTCGACGTCGCGACGATGCCGCGCAGCCGGCCCTCTTTCAGCTCGGACTCGACTTGCACACGCTGCTCTCGGGCCAAAGACCCGTGGTGGGCGCGCACGAGCTCCTCGCCCGCGAGCTCGTTGAGGCTCGCCGCGAGCCGTTCCGCGAGGCGACGTGCGTTGCAGAACACGATCGTGGTGCGGTGCGCGCGGATCAGCTCGAGGATGCGCGGATGCACGTGGGGCCAGATGCTCTGGTTCGCCTCGGGGTCGTCGAGGCCGAGCGCGCCCGCAGTGGCGCCCGAGGCCGAATGCGCGCCGGGCTCGTTCATGTCGTCGACCGGGACGATCACCTCGACGTCGAGCGACTTGCGCGACCCGGCATCGACGACGGTGACCGGGCGTTGCCCGTGCTCGCCATGGCCGCCCAGGAAGCGAGCGATCTCGTCGAGCGGCCGCTGCGTTGCCGACAGGCCGATGCGTTGTGGCGGCGCGTCCGTGATCGCCTCGAGCCGCTCCAGCGAGAGCATGAGGTGCGCACCGCGCTTGGTCGGCGCGAGCGCGTGGATCTCGTCGATGATCACGGTCTGTATACCGCGCAGTGTCTCGCGCGCCTGCGACGTCAGCATGAGGTAGAGCGACTCGGGCGTGGTGATGAGGATGTCGGGCGGATTGCGGACGAGCTGTTGGCGCTCCTTGCCGGAGCTGTCGCCCGTGCGCATGGAGACCGTGGGAGCGTCGAACGGTTCGCCGAGGCGCTCGGCGGCGAGCGTGATGCCCGCGAGCGGCGCGCGCAGGTTCTTCTCGACGTCGAAGGCGAGGGCGCGCAACGGCGAGACGTACAGGACACGACAGCGGCGGTCCTTGGGCGGTCGGGCCGTGCCCCCGAGCCGGTCGATGGCCGAGAGGAACGCGGCGAGCGTCTTGCCGGATCCGGTGGGGGCGAGGAGCAGCGTGTGCTCACCGTTGGCGATCGCGGGCCAGCCCTTCGCCTGGGCGTCGGTGGGCGCGGCGAAGCTTGTTTCGAACCAGGCCCGTACGGGCGCGCTGAAGCGGTCGAGCGCCATGCACCCTCACGGTATCCCGGAGGTGAGACGGCGATGTCGGGCGAATCCTTCGTTCAGGGCGCGTGGAGCAATGAGGCCGAGAACCGCTCGCGCTCGCGCGCGACGGCCGCTCGGTGCACTCGCAGGCGCTCCATGTGCTGGGCGATCGTGCGCGCGCCGGCCGCCACGGGATGGGCGGTGACGAAGGCCATGACGTCGTCGGCCACGCGGCCCTCGACGAGCCAGGTCGTGCCTTCGATCAGACGCGGGATCAGGGAGGGACTGAAACGTCGCAACGCCCGTTCCCAGTTGTCACAGACGAATGCCCACACCGCGGGGCCGTGCTCGCGGTTGCGCAGCGCCCGCTGGATGACGAACGGGCCGTTCTGCGCCCGGATCTGGTCGGAGAGCGCGCGATCCGCCGCGCGCAGCACCAACTCCTCGCTCGGAAAGTCGCCCAGCGAGTACAGGTACCGAAGTTGCTCTTGCGGATTCGCGGCCTCCGCCGACCGCGCCAAGAACCGTTCGAAGTCGTCCACGGTGCCGTTGCCGGCGACCACGGCGATTGCCGCCGCTTGAACGTCGGCGTCGGCGCCGCCGCGCTCATAGACCTCGCGCGCCCGCGCGATCGTCTCGGGGTCGAACGTGGTCGATCCCAGCACGTTGACGAGCAGGCCGCGCAGCTGACGCGTGCGTTCGTCGTCGAAATGCGCGTCCCAGCCCAGTCGCTGCATCGCCGGCTTTACGATCGCGGCGATCTCGGCACGCATGCGATCGAGCGCCTCGCCGTCGACGAGGCGGGCCGCGGCGCGCAGGTGCCCGCTGACCGCGCGCCACACGACCGGGTCTGTCTCCTCGCCGAATCGGCGTGCGCAGTCGAGGAATTCGGCCGCGGTCGCGTCGTCCGCGAGCACCGAAGCCCACAGATCGTCGACCAGTGCGAACCGCTCGAGCGGTTCCAGTACGCCGGCGTCGAGGAGGCGGTCCCGCCACGCGGTGGGGTAGGCGACGCGGTAGAACCCGTCGCCCCCTGCGTTGAGCACTACCAACGCACCATCCGGTACGTCGAGTGGCACCGCGTTCGTGTCCAAGAGCAATGACCGGGTCTCCGCCCGTCCGCCGGCGTGGACGCGGGCCAGCACCGGGAGCACCCATTGCTCGTCGTGCCCGGTGCTCGCGTAGGAGAAGCGCCGTTGCTCGAGCCGACCTTCGTCGACGCACACCGTCGGGAATCCGCGTTGGAAGATCCAGGTGTCCATGATCCGCCGCACCGGCTGGCCGGTCGCTTCCTCGAGTGCGTCCCACAGGTCGGTCGTCTCGGTGTTCGCGAGCTGATAGCGCGACAGGTAATGCCGTACGCCGGCCCGGAACGCGTCGGCGCCGAGCCACCGCTCGAGCATGCGCAGTACCGAACCGCCTTTTTGGTAAGTGAGGATGTCGAACATGCCGTCGGCGTCTTCGGGGGTGACGACTTCGTATTCGACGGTGCGGGTGTTCTCGAGCGCGTCGACGTCGAGCGCGGCGGCGCGTCCGAGGGCGAACTCGTCCCACGTCTTCCATTCGGGCTTGTACGCGTCGATACCCAGATGCTCCATGAAGGTGGCGAACGCCTCGTTGAGCCAGATCCCGTTCCACCACTTCATGGTGACGAGGTCGCCGAACCACATGTGCGCGATCTCGTGCACGATCGTCAGAGCCGCGCCCGACATCTCGTCGAGCGTCGCCGCGTCGGGGTCGACGAGCAGCCGCGTCTCGCGGAAGGTGACGCAGCCCAGGTTTTCCATCGCGCCGAAGGAAAAGTCGGGCAGCGCGACGAGGTCGCATTTCGTGCCGGGATACGCGATTCCGTAGTAGTCCGCGAAGAACTCGATCGCGAACGCTCCGACGTCGAGCGCGAACCGGGTCAGATGGCCGCGCCCGGGCACGTGCGCGACGCGCACCGCGACCCCGCCCGCGTCGACCGGTTCGGTCACCTCGAGCGGCCCGACGACCCACGCGACGAGGTAGGTGGACATCGGGATCGTCGTTCCGAATCGGACCCGGACGTTTCCGTCGGGAAGCTTCTCCCGGTCGATCTCGGGCC
>JALYLU010000154.1:0-2537 GCA_030774075.1 Actinomycetota bacterium
GTACATGTGAGTTGCCGTAGCGGGCAATCGTTTGCTCGCGGCCGCGAGCGTCCCCGATCGGCACTTCGGCCACGCGCGCCGAGCCGCGCCAGCCGGCGCTTCTGGGACACCGTCGGCTCCGTCGGCACGCACCGTATCCGTCGATCGGGCCTTTCTGCAGATGCGTCGCGCCTCCCGTCGCTTGCCTCCCAGAGAAATGAGCAAGAAGATGTCGCTGTGGACGACGCGGAAGGCGTGATCGAGCGGTCTCACCTGGCCTGGGGCGAATTCGTCAAGGGCGATCCGCAGCCCGCCCTGCAACTGTTCTCCCATCGGGACGACGTCACCGTCGGTAACCCATTCGGCCCGTTCGTGCGCGGATGGGAAGCGGTCTCGGAGACCGTTGCCAGGGCCGCAACGAATTATCGAGACGGCGAGGTGACGGGATTCGAACGAGTTGCAACGTATGCAACTGTGGAGCTCGCGTGCTTCGTCGAGGTCGAGCGATACAGGGCCAAGATCGGCGGCAGCGACGAGCTTTCGTCGGTTGCTCTGCGGGTCACCAGCGTGGTTCGCCACGAGGACGACGGCTGGCGAATCGTGAGTCGACACGCGGATCCGATCACGACTGGTCGTTCGCCCGAGTCCGTGATCCAGCGAGGCTGACGCGCTGGGCGGTCGGGCGCTCAAGTCCGCTGCGCTCCCACCGGAGATACTCCGCCCTGCATCGGGATGCGGCCAGATGTCGCCCGCGCCGGGGCGCGCCTGTTGTGCAGCGCAATTGCTCGCTACTGCAAGCGCGCCAGACTCGGCGTTCTGCTCCCGGTCGGCGGACACAGAAGGGTGTCCCAGAACATGCGCCGAGTCGACCTGCGTGGGGGTGACACCGAACGCCGGATCCAGGCGCGCGTTCGCGATCGTCGCGGAGCGGCAACTCGGGGATACCCCGGCTAGGAGAGTTGCGATCTCGTATCTTGCGCAGAGGGTGTGGGGTGGTCGGTTTCGTGTCGGTCAAGCTGGAGCCGGGCCGGGTCACGTTTCGGCCGCGAGGGCGTCGACGCGTTCGCACATGTCCTCCGGGGTCATCTGTGCGCCCGCGGCCCACGCTCGGGTGAACGCTTCGGCGCTCATTCGTTCCGCCAACTGGTGGCAGTAGCGTTTGTGGAGGACGAATGTCGCTTCTTGTCGCGTTTGCCAGTGGCGCCGCTGCGCTCCGACCGCCACCATGAGTTGTAGCGCCTCGTCGTCGCGGCCTTCGATGGCGAGGACGATCGCGGCTGCGGTGACCGGACCGCCCCACGCGCTCGGGATGTGTCCGTAGCGCCGGCGGACGCAGGTCGCGCTGGCCTTCAACGCGGTACGGCTCTCGGTGCGATTGCCGCGGGCGGTCTCCGCGATGGCGAGGAGCGCCTGAGTCCACATGTCGATGTGTCGACCGGGCGACACGCCCAATGTGCTGATCGTGGCTTGGAGTTGCGCGATTGCCCGGTCGTTGTCGCCGAGGACATGGTCGATCGTGGCGAGTACGGTCTGCACCCATTGCAGCTGGTAGCCGTTGAACGAGCCACGGTCGATGACGTCGGCAAGGAGCGTCCGCGCAGCTGCGAACTCGTCATTGGCGATCAGCACGTTCGCGACGTAGGAACGCGTCATGTCGGCGACTTCGTCGTTTCGGTGAATCCCTAACCACTCGATCGCCTGGTTGGCGATGCGCATCGCCTCCGGCGGGTTCATCACCAACGGGAGCATCATCTGTAGAAACCACCCAAGACCGGTGAATGGAGACGCCTGACCATCCGGGTCGAGCGCTAAGGCTTCCTCGCCACAGCGCGCGATTTCCGCGCCGTTCATCGACTCTTGAAGCAGGAACCCGCGCGCGATGCGCCACTCGACGCGAACGGCGGCCGGAAGGATCGCATCGGCCGGGGGTGCGTACGTATCGAGCCAGTTCAGGGCCTCGAACGATCGAAGCCCTACGTACCACGTCGGCCACGTTTTGCAGATCAAGGTCGTGATGAGCTCGCCTCGATCCTGCTCGCGTGACCAGTCGAGTGCCGTCCGGAGATTCTCGAGCTCAGGCTCAACGCGTTGGCTCGCCTCGTAGAACTGGATCACCCCCGAGGAGTCCTCGCCCTCCATGATGAACTGCGTGACCCAGTCTCGATGGTGATCGCGCAGTTGTTCCGCCTCGCCCGACTCCACGAGCCGCTCCTGTGCGTACAGCCGGACAGTCTCGAGCATGCCGTACCGCAATCCAAGCGACGCGACGTCGCCCGCGGTCACGAGCGACTTCGCGCACAGCGACCCCAGGGCGTCGATGATCGCGACAGCATCCCCTCGGCCACACACGGCAATCGCCGCCTCGAGCGACCAGCCGCCGGAGAACACCGACAACTGCCGCAGCACCCTCTGGTCGTCATCCGAAAGGAGCTCGTAGCTCCAGTCCATAGCGGCTTGCAACGTCTGTTGGCGTTGACGGGCGCGCCGGGCGCCTCCCGTGAGCAGTCGAAAGCGATCGTCGAGCATGGCGGAGATCTGCTCCACCGAGAGGTGACCGG
>JALYLU010000154.1:2547-9313 GCA_030774075.1 Actinomycetota bacterium
CGCGCCGCGGCCAGCTCGATCGCCAACGGGAGTCCGTCGAGGCGCCGGCAGATCTCGGCGATGGCCGTGCGGTGCTCGGAGGCCGCGAAGTCGGGGCGCGCGGCCACCGCCCGCGCGACGAAGAGCGCAGCTGACTCGCAGTCGAGAGGATCCGCGTCGAGCGACTCGGACGGCAACGACAGCGACGGCGCACGCCACGACCGTTCTCCGTCGATCCCTAACGCTTCCCGACTCGTCGCCAGGATCGACACGTTCGGACACGCGCCGATGAGCTCGTCGGCGAGGTCGGCGCACGCGTCAAGCAGGTGTTCACAGTTGTCGAGCACGACCAAGCATTCGCGGCCGCGAAGAAAGATCGCGAGATCTCGGCCGATCGAATCAGACACCACAGGCATGCCGACGGAATCGGCGACCGCGCGAGCAACCTCACGCGGATCAGCGATCGGCGCGAGCTCCACGACCGACACCCCATCGCTGTAGCGCGCCTCGCCCCTGCTCGCGACCTCGAGCGCAAGACGCGTCTTCCCGGAACCGCCGACCCCGGTAATAGTGACGCAACGCTCGCGCTCCAGCATCGCGTCCAACTCCGCAACCTCCTTGGCGCGACCGACGAAGGTCGAGCGCCCGCCCCGCGCCGGCGTGGCCTGACGCTCCGCGACCGCACGATCCGAAACGAGCCCCGAGCCGACCGCCTGAAAGATGCGCTCCGGCTGCTCAAAATCCTTGAGCAGATGCTCACCGAGATCCAAGAGGCGCGTGCCCTCCGGCGTTTCCGTACCGATGATCGTCGCCGACGCCGCGGAGACCAACACGTGCCCACCGCTCCCCAGCGCCATGATCCGCGCCGCCCGATTCAGCGTAGAACCGAAGTAGTCACCGTCCCGTAGTTCCGCCGCACCCGTGTGCAGACCCGCACGCACTCGCACATCGCTCTCGCCCAGCATGCGCTGGATAGCCACCGCGGCCCGCAACGCGCCTGCGGGCTGCTCGAACACCGCGACGACGCCATCACCGGTGTGCTTCAGCACTGTTCCGCTGTTCGCGCCGATCGCCTCGCGCACAACCGCGTCATGACGCGCCAACGCGGCGCTCATCGCAACCGCATCGCGCTCCCAACGACGCGTCGATGCCTCGATATCAGTGAAAAGAAAGCTGATCACCCGAGAATCTGGAGACCTCACCCCGGCATCCTCGCGCGACGAGGTACGAACGACCGAGACCCAGCCAACATGTCCCAGCAGCCTGCCCGATCTCTCGTCTTCGTTACGCCTGCCGCGACCCGACGGAGATACCGCATACCACTCGCACCGCAACCACTCGGGGTATCACCGAACGCCGGGTCGAGGGCGCGGTATCGAACCCCGCGTCGGACGCGCGCTTGCAATCGCGAACCCGCAGACGGTGGATGTACTTGGGCGATCCCCGGTGTATATCGGAGATTCGCTAAGGACACCGAGAGCGGAACGCCCACTCGGCGGTTTCCGCCACTCGGGCAGACGCGTGCCGTTCCGCGAACCGGCTCCGGAACAGAGTTGCGGCGGCAGGCCGCGCCGGCGTCGTGGCACTCGGTTTCTTGCTCGGCGACGGACCGGCCGGTGCCCTTCGGGTCACGACTCAACCGGACGTCGATGAACCCTCGCAGCTTGCGGCGGTCCGTGTCCGTCCAAAATCCTATGCCTAACGAAACGTTGTCGCCCGAGAGTGTTCGCCAGGCATAGGGGTTGGCCGTTGGCTCTTGAACCGTACCGCGGAACGCAGATCGGCACCTAAGTACGTGTGAGTTGCCGTAGCGGGCAATCGTTTGCTCGCGGCCGCGAGCCACCCGTATAACAACACATGGGGGATGGCCTACGGGCGGCAGGTGGTGCGCCCTTCTGGGACACCTTCGGCGGCCGCAGACCGGTTCCGGCGGTCTCGTATCCAGCGTCGGGCGTGGTGGCTGGTTGTCGAGAATCTGGCGGTGTGGATCATCCGAAAGGATGATGGTCTCTGGGCTGTAGGGGGTGATGCTGTGCGAGCATGCACCAGGGTGTGGGAGTTGAGGTGGATACGAGCGAGGGCCTGCCTTCGGGGACTGTGACGTTCGTGCTCGCTGACATCGTGGGTTCGACTGCGCTGTGGGAGCGGAGTCCGGAGGCCACGGCCGAGGCGGTCGCGGCGCTTGAGGGCATGGTCGACAAGTTGGTTGTCGCCTGGCGGGGTGCGCGGCCAGTGGAGCAGGGCGAGGGCGACAGTTTCGTCGCGGCGTTCGCGCATGCCGTGGACGCGGTTCGGTTCGCGGTCGAGTTGCAGAGCGCGATTGCGCGTGAGACGTGGCCCGAGGGGTTGGTGCTGTCGTTGCGGGTGGGCGTGCACACGGGCGACGCTCGGTTGGAGGATGGCCTGTATCGGGGAGAGACGCTGAACCGGTGTGCGCGGATCCGCGCGTTGGCGCATGGTGGTCAGGTCCTCCTGTCAGGCGCGACGGCGGAACTTGTGGTTGACCGTCTTGAGGGCGGTGTCTTTCTGAAGGACCTGGGGCAACACCGGTTACGTGACCTGGCTCGCCCCGAACACATCCGACAGCTCTGTCGGCTTGACCTGCCGGTGGAATTCCCGGCGCTTCTATCACTTGATCGAATGCCGAACAATCTGCCGTTGCAGCTGACGAGCTTCATCGGGCGCGATGCCGACGTTGCTCACGTTACGGAACTGTTGGAGGGCGCGCGGCTGGTGACGCTGACCGGTGCGGGGGGCAGTGGCAAGACGCGCCTAGCGGTCCAGGCCGCTGGAGAGTTGTTGGATCGCTACGTCGACGGCTCGTGGCTCGTGGACCTCGCGGCGACGAGCGAACCCGAACTGGTTGTGCGGAGTGTCGCCGCCGCGTGCGGCGTACGCGAGCTGCCCCTCGAAGAGGTTCATGTCGCGCTCGAGCGGTATCTCGCCGAGCGGCACGTGTTGTTGATTGTCGACAACTGTGAGCATCTCATCGACGCTTCCGCGAGCGTTGTCTCCACGCTGTTGTCGAGCTGTCGGTCGGTATCGGTGTTGGCGACGAGTCGCGAGCCGCTCGGTGTGAGCGGCGAAATCATCTACCGAGTGCCGTCGTTGGCATTGCCGACCGGTGACGACGTCCGATGCGCGTCGGTGGAACTGTTCACGGCGCGGGCGACGGCGGCACGGCCCGCGTTTCGACTGACCGACGACAATGCTGATGCGGTCGCGTCGATCTGTTCTCGGGTCGACGGCCTCCCACTCGCGATCGAGCTCGCCGCGGCCCGGTGCCGTGCGCTGAGCCCGACCCAGATTGAAGTGCAGCTGGCTGACCGGTTCTCGCTCCTCGCTGGTGGTGCCCGCAGCGCCGTTGCGCGCCAGCGAACATTGGAAGCGTCTGTGGGGTGGAGCGTCGATCTCCTCACCGACGCGGAGCGAGCGCTGCTGCGGCGACTGTCGGTGTTTTCTGGGAGCTTCTCGCTCGACGCGGCCGAGTCGGTCGGCACGCTGGGCGCGGACGACGGTTGGCAGGTCGTGGATCTGCTGACGAGTCTGGTCGACAAGTCACTTGTGCACCTCGACGAAGACGGCGAGGAGGTGCGCTATCGGCTGTTGGAGACGATTCGTCATTTCGCTGCGCAGCAGCTACTCGCGTCCAACGAAACCGTCATCGCCCGAGACGCGCACGCCCAGCATTACCTGACGTTTGTGGAAACAACCGCGCCAGGCCTGGTCGGACCGAACATTGTGAGCTGCTTCGCAGCACTCGCGCGCGAGCTCGAAAACATCCGCAGCGCTCAGGAATGGTTGGTTCGCAACCAGCAGGTCGATGCCGCGCTCCGGCTCGCCGCCGAGTTGCAGTTCCTGTGGACGTGCCTGTCGAGCGTCGACGTCCGTCAACGACTTACCCAGACGCTCGCGCTCGACGGTGGCGACACCGCGACCCGCATCCGTGTGCAGTTCTGCGCGAGCGAAGTCGCTTGGCTCCTCGGTGATATCGAAAATGACGCCACTCCGCTTGACGACGTCGAGCAGTACGCACGGATGCACGACGACGTCGAGCTCGTGGCACGGGTGGAACTGTTGCGCGGTTGGAAGGGAATCCTGCTCGACGATCCCGACGCAGAAACCCACCTCGTCCGTGCGCGCGACGGACTACAACAAATCGGCGACCACTTTTGGGCGGCGGACGCTTCGATCGGACTCGCATTGGCCTTCTCGATGCGCGGAGACTACATCGGCGCGGATCGCATTTTCCGCGACGCCACGGCCAGCGCACACAAGAGCCGCAATCCCGTGGAACTGGGCCGAGCGCTCCTTCTGCACTCCAACGTTGTGATGCTGCGGGGCGATTCAGATACCGCTGAGCGGATGCTGGATGAGGCCGACGGACTTCGAGTCGGCCTTGCCGATCGCGCGCTCGCGCCGATGTCGGAATGCTTCCGCGCGCTGCTCGCCGCCTTGCGAGGCCGCTTCGACGAGGCAATCGACCGAACCCACCGGGCCGCCGCGGAAGCCGAACGAGGAGGATTCGTCGGATCCCTCGCGTGGTCACTCTGGGTCCGGCTCGTTGCCCAACGCTGGGCGGGCCGCGGACTCGACCCGGAGCTCATCGACGAAGTCGAAGGGGTGATGGGCGCATTCGGCCTCGGCTGGGGCGTCGCGTGGGCGCACGCAACGCGCGCCGAATGCGCGCTCGCCGCCGGGGACCTTGCAACCGCGCGACGTGTCGCTGACGACGCACTCGCGATCGGCGAACAACGGCCCTTTGCTGGGTACGCCCGCAGTCACTGCCTCCTGGTCTGCGCCGCCGTACGACACGCGGCCGACGATCCCAGTGCAGAAGAGTTCGCGCAGCACGCCCTGGCGACGAGCATGGCCGCCGACCTTCGCTGGGAAACCATCGAGGCGCTCGAACTTCTCGCAGAGCTCGCCGCCGACGGAGGGGACCCCACCTACGCGGCTCGCCTTCTCGGCGCCGCTCAGGAAGCCCGACAACACGCCGGGTTCGCGACCCCGACACGCAACCTCCCAAGCCTCGAGCGACTCGCCGCCGCACTCGCCGAAGCGCTCGGCGCCGAGCGACTCGACGCGGACAACGCAGCAGGCGCTTCACTCACACTCACCGACGCGGTCGCGTACGCAACCCGCGGCCGCGGCCCGCGCAAACGCCCCGCGTCCGGCTGGCAGAGCCTCACTCCAACCGAGCACGACGTCGTCGAACTCGCCGCACAAGGACTTCCCAATGCCGACATCGCCAAGCAGCTGTTCGTTTCCGTCCCCACGATCAAGACGCATCTCGCGCACATCTTCACCAAGCTCGGCGTCTCGACCCGCGCGCAGCTCGCCGCCCAAGCAGCGCGACGCGAACCCCAATCGACAGAACGACCGCAATGATGCCGAGCACGATCAACAAAGAGGAAGGTCGGCTATGACTTCTTGTACAACGACCAACTGTCGGAGTCGCACTCGGTTTGTGTTGCCGAGTCAGCACTTCGCTGCCCTCGTGAGTCCCGTTGTCGTGACGTTCGCGCGATGAGCGGCCCGGCGGTGCTCATCGTGGGCGGGTCGGGTCTCGCAGGCGGTTACATCGCTTCTGCGTTGCTGGACAGTCCGGAAGCTTCTGTGGTGTTGGGAGCCCGAGACGCGAGGCGTCTCGAGCGGGCGGCGGCCGAGTTGGCGTCGAAATACGGAACCGACCGCATCGCGACCGTCGTCGTCGACGCATCCGATCCCGACAGCCTCAAACGCGCGGCAGTCGGAGCGCAACTCGTCGTTCTCGCCGCCCAGGCAAAACAGCACGGCGCCGCAATCGGGCGAGCTGCGCTCGACGCCGGCGCAGACGTGATCGACATCACCTTGTCAACCGGGGAACATCACCCAATGGGACCGCTGCGAGCTGAGGCCGCAGCGGCGGGCCACTGCTTGGTCACCGACGCCGGACTTGTTCCCGGGCTGCCCTCGCTGCTCGTCCGTCTCGCAGCGGGCCGGCTCGACCGGCTGGACACCGCCTTCGTCGGTATCACCTCGAGCAACAAGGACGGATGGCCCGACAACACCGTCGCAGAACTCGTCGCGGACCTTGCGCACCCCCCGACGTTCGTGTGGCGGGATGGAGCGTGGCGACGGTCCCGCCTCCTCGGGATGGCCGACCGCAGAAAGTTCGATTTCGGACCGGGGTGGGGCAAACGGACATGCGGGCCCGTCTTGGTGGAAGAGATGCGTGAGCTCCCCGGGCTGTTTCCCTCATTGCAACAGGCTGGAACCTTCATCGCCAACAACGCCTTCGTCGATTCTGTCGCACTTCCGGTCGCCATGATCCTGACGCGACTCGCGCCCCGACGCGGGCAACGTCCGGCCACCCGGCTGGTCGGCTGGGGGATGCGACGATTCGCGCGCGCGCCCTTCGGCGGCGTGCTGAAAGTAGAGGCGAGCGGCGAACGCTCCGGCGCACCCAAAGACATATCGGTGACCGTCAGTCACCCAAACGAATATCAAGCCACCGGCCTTGTCCTGGCCGCGTTCGTCGCCCAGTGGGTCGATGGTCCCGCAACGCCAGCACGGACCCCCGGCCTCCACCCAATGGGCACGATCGTCGAACCCGAACGATTCATGCAAGATCTCGCCGCAAGCGGTTTCATCGTCAGCTAGAGCAAAAGCCAAGCCGACGGCCACAGCAATATCACGGACAAAGTGGGCACGCTCTCAGCTGCACCAGTCGACACACCAATCGACAATCATCGACCAGCCCAGAGTGTCCCAGAACAATCAATGTGTGAGGACCTCCTCGGCT
>JALYLU010000155.1:0-4814 GCA_030774075.1 Actinomycetota bacterium
CGTGAGCACGGTCGCGGTCGCGCCGGTCGGCGCGTCGGCGAAGAGCGCGGCCGCGGGTGCACCGACCACGGGACGGCCGCGCCGGAAGCGCAGGATGTCGGCGCGCATGTCGTCGGCGGTCTGATAGCGGTTCTCCGGCAACTTCGCGAGCGCGGTGACGATGATCCGCTCGAGGTCGGGCGGAACGTCGGGGTTGCGCTCCGACGGTGGCGTCGGCGCTTCGCGCACGTGCTTGTACGCGACCGAGACCGGTGATTCGGCCGTGAACGGCGCGACGCCGGTCACCATCTCGTACAGCACGACGCCGAGCGCGTACACGTCGCTGCGGCCGTCGACCGGGAGTCCCTGCGCCTGTTCGGGAGAGAAGTAGGTGGCCGTGCCCATGACCGAGCCGGTTTGGGTGAGTCCGTCGCTCGTACCCGCCCGCGCGATCCCGAAGTCGGTGACCTTCACCGTGCCGGATCGCGTGAGCAGCACGTTGCCCGGTTTCACGTCGCGGTGCACCACACCGTTTCGGTGCGCGAACGCGAGAGCCGACGCGATCTCGGCGGTGATCTCGGCGGCCTGATTCGGGTCGAGCGGCGCTTCGGAACGGATGAGGTCGCGCAGCACGCGGCCCTCCACGTACTCCATGACGATGAAGTACGTGCCGTCCTCTTGACCCCAGTCGTAGATCGCGACGATGTTGGGATGGTTGAGGTTCGCCGCGGCTTGCGCTTCACGACGGAACCGCTCGACGAACGACGGCTCGCGCGCGTATTCAGGGAAGAGCGCCTTCATCGCAACCGGCCGATTGAGCAATTGGTCGTGGGCGAGGTAGACCTCCGCCATCCCGCCCTGCGCGAGTTCACGCTGGATCTCGTAGCGATTCGAAAAGACCCTGCCGGCCAGCGTCATGTGGCGAAAACCCTATCTGCCGTTCGGTGGATTTCCGGGTTGCGGACCGCACGGCGACGGGGTCGCCGGGCTGGTCAGCAGCGTCTGGAGCACCTGCTTGGCGATCGGCGCGGCGACGCGCCCACCGGTGACCTCGGCATTGTCCGATCCACCGTGTTCGACGAGCACCGCGATCGCGTAGCGCGGATGATCTGCGGGCGCGAACGCGATGAACCACGCGTGCGGATTCTGGCCGGTCGCGGTCTCGGCCGTTCCCGTCTTGCCGGCGACTGCCACATTGGGAATGCGGGCTGCGGTGCCGGTGCCCCGCGAGTCGTTCACGACCGCCGACATGTAGACGGTCATCGCGGCCGCGGTCGCGGGGTCGATCGCGCGTTTGTATTGCCGCACATCGACTCGCGAGTCGACTCTGTCGTTGGGGTCGAGCACGCAGTCGACTACGTGCGGTTGCAGGATGACCCCTTGGTTCGCGATGGCCTCGGCGACGAGCGCCATCTCGAGCGGTGGGACCAGCACCTGGTTCTGCCCGATCGCGTCCTGCATGAATTTCGGCTGGTTTTGCTGGAACGAACCCGGCACGGGACCCGTGCTCGCGACGATGGGCGGGTCGATCCCCGATCTGTCCTCTTTCGGCGGTGCCGTCTGTACGCCGAATCCCTGGATCCCCGAGGCGAACTTCTCGCCGAGATCGAACCCGACCTGCGCGTAGGTCGTGTTGCACGAGACGATGAAGCCGACGAGCAACGATCCGCCGCATCTTTCCTTTCCGAAGTTGAACAGCGAAACGCCGTTCGTCTGGGGCAGAACCAGGTGATCGGTTACCGGAAAGGTCTTGTCGATGTCGACTTTGTTCTGCAGCGCGATCGACGCGGTTACCGTCTTGAACGTCGAGCCCGGCGGGTAGAGCTCCCGCCAGGCGCGTGCGAGCAGCGGCTTGTCGGGCGTGCGCGTGAGAAGCGAATACGCGGCCTGGGCCTTCTTCGCGTCGTGCGACGCGAGCTGGTTCGGATCGAAGGTGGGGTTCGAGTACGCGGCGAGCACTCCCCCCGTCGCCACGTCGAGGACGACGACGCTGCCGCGCTTTCCTTGTAGCGCGAACGCCGCCGTGCCCTGCGCCAACTTCGACATCGTCAAGACGACCGTGCCGACCGGCTGCTTGTTCGCGAAGGCGTCGGCAAGGTTGTTCAACTGGAGGTCGAACGTTCGACCCTCGAGGTCGGACGCGTACGTCCTCTCGACACCGACGGAACCGAGTTGGATCGACTCGTAGCCGACGACGTTGGCAAAGAGCGACGCGGTGTCGTTCGGATATACCCGTTGGTGCTTGAACTCGTCGTCGGACGGTCTCGAGAGCGCAACGGCCGTGCCGTCGGCGGTCTCTATGGGGCCACGGTCGCGCCGGAGGTCGGCGAACAGCTTGCGCGGGTTGCCCGAAGCATTCGCGAGTTGGCTGCCGCGCCCGACCTGCAGATATGTGAGCTGAGCGACGAGACCGACGAAGAGCACGATCATCGCCACACCGACGTGGCGGATGCCGGTATTCATCGTGCCCTCGATGGGGTCTCGGCGCGCACCGAGTCGTCGGAGATGCGGAGCAGGATCGCGAGCAGGGCAAAGTTCGCGACTAGCGAAGATCCGCCGTACGAGACGAACGGCAACGAGATGCCGGTGAGCGGGATGACGCGCGTCACGCCGCCGATGATCAGGAAGCTCTGTAGACCGATGATCGTTGCGATGCCGGCGGCGAACAACTTCGTGAACGGCCGCGCGGTGTCGACCGCGATCCGGTACGCGCTGCCGACGAACAAGATGAAGAGGGCGATGACCCCGACCGAGCCGACGAGGCCGAGCTCCTCGCCGATCGACGTGAACATGTAGTCGGTCGACGCGAGCGGGACCTGCCAGGGCTGACCGAGCCCGAGACCGGTTCCGGCGATTCCTCCCGAGCCGAACGCGTACCAGCTCTGTATCGGCTGGCGTCCGCTACCGCTCGCGTTCGGCCACGGGTTGGTCCAGTTCTCGACGCGCACACGTACGTGACCGAACGCCTTGTACGCGACGAGCCCGCCGATGACCAGGAGCACGATCGTGCCGACCAGATACGCGGACCGACGCGTCGTCATGTAGAGCATCGTTGCGAACACGCCGAAGAACAACAGCGACGTACCGATGTCCTGTTCGTACGCGAGGACGAGGAGCGCGACACCCCACGCCAGAAGTAGGGGCCCGAGATCACGCGGCGACGGAACGAACCACCGCCCGATGCGGATCCGTCCCTGCGTGAGCAACTCGCGCTTGTCGGCGAGGTAGGCGGCGAAGAACGCGACGAGCAATACCTTCGCGATCTCGCTCGGTTCGAAGCTCAACGGGCCCAACCCGATCCATAACCGCCCGCCACCACGCGATTGACCGATGCCGGGCGCGAGCGGGAGCAACATGAACATGAGCCCGAGCAGGAGCGCGATGTAGCGGTAACGCGCGAAGATGCGTACGTCGCGCACGACGATCAGCGTGACGACGAAGACCACGATCCCGATCGTGACCCACACCGATTGGACGCGCGCCTGCTCGGCGTAGTCCTTGCCGCCGCCTGCGAGCCGGGCGATCATGACGAAACCGATGCCGTTCAACATCGCGGCGATCGGTAGGAGCGTTCCGTCGGCCGCCGGAGCGAATCGTCGCACCGCGAGATGGGCGACGAGGTAGAGCCCGAAGACCCAGGCGAGCAGGAGCGCGACGTTGGGAGGAAGCTTGGGACCGTTCGCGAGCGCGACGAGGATGTAGCCCCCGACCGTCACCACGATGACGAGCAGGCCGAGGGAGAGCTCGGAGCGCCGGCGGCTGCGCGCGAAGGTCGAGACCGCAGCCGTCACTAGGGCCCGGCCTTGGCGGTCGTCGTGGCGGTGACACGCGGCTTCGTCGTCGTCGTGCGGTTCAGCGAGGTCGTCGTGGACTTCGGCCTGGTGGTCGTGGTCGTGGTGGTCGTGGTCGTCGCCGCGGCGCGGAGGCGTCCGACGTACGCCTCTGCAGTCGCGAGCGAGCCGCGCGAGCTGTTGGTCTGCACGCGGTCGCGGTCGAGCGCGGGCAACGACACCAGGGCGACGCCGGTGCGCTGGTCGATGGTGGGGTTCCAGCCGAGCACGCCGCCGGGGACGCCCTTGTAGATCACGACCTGATTGCCCGACGCGCCGACGAAATACGAGCTGCGGGCGTACCACCCGAGCGCGGCGGCCGCGATGCCGACGATGAAGAGGAGGGGCAGGAGAACCAGGATCGCGCCACGGACCGCGCGCGACCGCGAACCCTTGGGGCGCGGCTCTCGGGGTGCGGGCGGGTCGGGCGGTGGAATGACGGCCGACCTCGACACCGGAGGTTCCTGCTCGGCGACGAGCGTGGTGGGATCGTGCGCCAGCGGTGGATCGGCCTCGAGCACGTCGACCACGACGACGGTGACGTTGTCCTCGCCACCGGCCTCATTGGCGGCGGCCACGAGCGCCTCGGCCAAACGCTGCGGGTCGGGCTCCGCGCGCGCCAGCCGCTCGATGTCGCGCTCGCGCACCATTGTGGTGAGCCCGTCGGAGCAGAGCACGACGCGATCACCCGTTTCGACGTCGAGCGTGTACAGATCGACGTCGACGGGGTCGTCGACGCCGAGCGCCCGGGTGACGATCGCGCGTTGAGGGTGCGCCTCCGCCTGCTCGGGCGTGAGCCTTCCCTCGCGGACGAGCTCCTCGACGAGACTGTGGTCGTCGGTCGCGCGGCGCAGAGTGCCTTCGTGCAGCATGTACGCACGCGAGTCTCCGACGTGCCCTATGAGCAGCTGACGACCGCCGATCGCGACGACGGCCGTCATTGTGGTTCCCATGCCGGCGAGCTCGTCGTCGCCCGCCGCGCGCGTCAGCACCGCGGTGTTGGCG
>JALYLU010000155.1:4824-9298 GCA_030774075.1 Actinomycetota bacterium
GTGAATGGGCGTGCCATTCGCGATCGCGGCGCGCAATGCCTCGATCGCGGTGTGGCTCGCGACTTCGCCTCCGCGGTGGCCGCCCATGCCGTCGGCGACCGCGAACAGCGCGCGTTGATCGTCGATGAGGAAGGCGTCCTCGTTGTTCGAGCGCACCCGCCCCTGGTCGGTGGCCGACGCCGCCGCGAGCTTCACCGTTGCGCCTCGAGGACCGTCTCGCCGATCTGGACCCGATCGCCTTTACGCAGCTTCACCGGTTGGCCGATGCGCTTGCTGTTCACGAGCGTGCCGTTGGTCGAGCCGGCATCCTCGACCCACAGGGTGCCGTCGCGGTCGAAGGCGCGCGCGTGCACCTGCGACACGAACGTGTCGAAGGTGAGCGGCACTGCGCAGCCACCGCCCCGGCCGATCGTCACGTCGCCTTCGACCGGATACGAGCGTCCGCGTTCTGTCTCCGGCGCTACGACGACCAGCCGCCACTCGCGTCGCTTCGACGCGCGACCCGCGGCGGTCGGAGGCGGCGCCGGTAGGGGGACGGCAGGAGGCGCCGTTGTGGATGCGCTGCCCCGGAGCTCGCGGGCGACGATCCAGACGACCCGCATGAGGAAGACGTAGAGCAACGCGAGCAGGCAGAACTTCAGGACTGTGAGGATCGAATCGGACATGTGCCCGTTACGACTCCTGGTACCGGAGAGACGTTGCGCCGACGACGATCACGTCACCGTCGTTCAGTGAATGTTCCTTCACCACCACCCCGTTGACCTGTGTGCCGTTGGTCGAGCCCAGGTCGACGACGCGAAATCCGAACTCGTCTCGGCGCACCTCAGCGTGACGGCGCGAGACCTGCGGGTCGGAGAGTGGGACGGCGCATTCGGGCATGCGGCCGATGACGGCCGGCTCGTCACCGAGTGCGACGCGGCCGCCGTCGGGGAGCACCAGCGTGCTCGTCGTGCCTTGCCCACCACCGACGATCTCGGCGTCGATCCGGAGGTCGCCCTGGCGGGCGTTCTCGTCGAGCACGAGCGACACCTCGATGAGGCCCTCGAAGTGGTAACCCTCGTCGCGGCCGTGCTCGCGCGCGGCGTCGGCGAGCTCTCGGGCCAGTGCGTCGTGGAAACCGGAGAAGCGCTCGAGGTCGTCGCGCGACAGCCAGATCGTGAACCGGTTCGGCGCGACCGTGCCGCGTACGCCGAGCGTGCGGCCGGTGTCCATCTCGCGCCCGACGCGGCGACCGATCTCAACGGGTTGGAGGCCGCCGCTGCGGAACGCCTTCGAGAAGGTGCCTTCGACCAGCCGTTCAAGCCGTCGCTCGAACCGCTGCAATCCCATCGAGTGATGCTACCGGCGCGACCACCAGCGGAAACGTGCATGTCGGCTGGTACGATCACCGGCTCACACGCGCGAGTGGCGGAATTGGCAGACGCGCAGGATTCAGGTTCCTGTGCCCGCAAGGGTGTGGGGGTTCAAGTCCCCCCTCGCGCACCGACCGACCGACTGACCGCGCTGCGTCCGGAAACGACGCTTGCCGAATCACCGACGGTCGCGGCCTTGCCGCTGTCGGAGCTCGGAGTTCCATGTTGTCACCGCGAGCGTCACCGCGACGCAGCCCACGAGCATGGTCGCGGTCGCGTCGGCCCAGTGCCAACCAAGCCACCGCGTCGCAGCCGTTCCGGCCAGCGTGACCACGGCTTGCATCGCGCCGATGCCCGAGAGGTGGCCGTCCGAAAGCAGCGCGTTGCTCGAAACCCGACGCGCGATCGATCGCTTTCGGTTGGACAGGAGGACGAGCACTACCAGCGAAGCCGCGGCAAGCACGACGCCGGCGTCCGGGGGTTCGCGTGATGGCTCGCTCGCAAGCCGTACGACTCCTCCGATGATCGCCGCACAGCCGACCAGAAGAAGACCGACGAGGACGATCCGGTGCGCGAGCTCCTCGAGCCTCTCGGACAGCAGGTCATGACGCAGGCCGTGCCGGAAGTAGTACACGAGCGCGATCGACCCGACCGCATCGACGAAACCGATTGCGCCGAAGGCGACGAGAACTGCAGTTCGGCTGTGTATCCCGAGCCAAACCGCCACGGAGCTCGAAGCGATGGTCCATACCGCGCTCTGGACCGAAACGAGCAACGCGGCGTTCACGTGTGAACGTCGAGGACGCGCGGGCTCCGACATGCTCCTGTCGCTCAAGTCTCCCCGAACGCGCCGTCCGCGCGTGCCGCCTCGATCTGCTTGTCGTCCCAGCCGAGCACGTCGCGCAGTACCTGCTCCGTGTGTTGCCCGACCGTCGGCGCCTTGGCGGGCATCGGCAGCCTCTCGTCGACGAACTTGATCGGCGTCGGCAGCATGTCGGCGCCGACCTGCTCGGCCGGGAGGAGGTCGATCCGGTCCTTGAACTGCGGATCGGCGTACAGCGTCTTGGGGGAGTTGGCGGGCGCGATCGGCGTGTTGTGCTCGAGTCCGAACGCGAGCCACTCCTGCGTCGTACGGGTCGCGAAGACGTCGCGGAGGATGATGCGCAGCTCCGTGTTGCCGCGCGCGTGATCGCCGTACTGCGAACCGGGCCAACGCTCGAACAGGTCGGGCTGCCCGATGCCCTCGCAGAAGTTCTTCCAGAACTCGCGCTCGGAGGCCATGAACAGAACGTGGCCGTCACGGGATGCGTAGAACTGGTAGCGAACGCCCTGTTCCATGCCGCCCGTTCCGGGCGCGCGGCGTTCGAAGTCGTCGGCCTCGTTGCCGGTGACCTCCGATTCCGGCCGCTCGTAGGCGCGCCACGTCTCGCTGCGCAGCCAGTCGATCGCGGCGGCCGCGTCGGATTGGGCGATCTCGAGCTGGCAACCTTCGCCCGACTCGCGCGCTCGGAGTACGCCCGCGAGCAGGCCCAGCGCGCCGAAGATCGGGCCGGCGTTGATGCCGATCGACACGTGCTCGGGCATGTAGGCGAAGCCGTCGTCGTCGATCTTCGGTTGCACGATGCCCGCCCACGCGTCGTAGGCGATGCCGTGGCTCGGCATGTCGCGGTACGGTCCGGTCGCGCCGTAACCGGAGATCGTGCAGAACACGATGCGCGGGTTCACTTCGCGCAATCGATCGAAGCCGAGCCCGCGCCGTTCGAGCCCGCCGGGGCGCATCGCCTCGACCACCGCGTCGGCGTCGCGCGCGAGCTCGAGGAACGTGTCGCGACCGACATCGGTGCGCAGGTCGAGCACGATGCTGCGCTTGCCGCGGCTGACGTGCAAGAAGAGAAGCGAGACGCCTTCGACGATCGGCCAGGTCATCCGGCGTCCGTAGTCGCCTTGCGGCGGTTCGACCTTGATGACGTCGGCGCCGAGGTCGGCGAGGTGGGTCGTGAGGTTGCCCGGCCCGAGCATGGACACCTCGACGATGCGCAAGCCTGCGAGGGGAGCGGGTCGTTCGGCGGTCACGGGACCGCAAGTTACTTGCCGGCGGTCAGACGTCGCCTTGCAGTAAGCGGAGTTGGTTGTCGGCGGTGTAGGTCATGCCCCGCTCGATCGCGTCGGCATGACCGTGCAGGCGCGCGTCGGCCATCGCAACCAACGTCGCGCCCACCAACGAGGCCGACAGTGGGGCGCACGCGTCGACGTTCGCGGTGACGATCTGAAGTCGGGTCACCGACTCCAACGCAGCGTCGACCGCGCCGCGCGCGTCGTTGCCCTCGACCCGCACGAGTTGCTCGATCTCGTCCCGCAGCCGGACGATCTCGCGCCGGGCCACGCGCTCGCGGGCCGGCGCCTCGATCTTCGACTCATAGGACTTGTGCTCATTCGGGGCGGGCCGCGGGGGGCGCGACCGAAACCACGAATGCGCGCTCTGCGTGGATGGCATTGCGAACCCCCTCGCCGGGCTTATCGGCGGATCGCGCGGGGTTCCTGAGGTGCGAGGCCGGAACCCGAAAGCGGACGGCGACCTCAGGATTGTCCCGTCGTGGAGTTCGAGACGACCCCGAGCACAAGGATCGCGATCACGAAGGCGATCGCCAGGAAACCGAGGACGATGCCGGCCAGGGCCAGCCCGTCGCCGCCCTGGCGGCCGTGGGACTCCCGGATCTGGGTACGGGCCACGAATCCGAGGACGATGGCCACGACGGAACCGATGCCGCACGGAATCCAGCCCACCAGGCCCAAGACGAACGACGCGATCGCGAGACCGTTCGTCGACGGCGCGTGGAATCCGGACGGCGGGTATGGCGGAGGGTATTGACCGTACGGACCCTGACCGGGGGGTGCGTAGGCACCGGGCGGACCGTACGGACCATACGGGGCGGGGGGTGCAAAGGGGTTGGGCGGAGATGATGCCTGCGGAGGCGCGCTTGGAGGAGGTGGGGGCGGCGCCGGGCCGGGCGCACCCCACTGGGCCGAGGGAGGCGCTGCGCCCCAAGGATTGGTCGGCGCGGGCGGGGCCGGGCCGGGCGGCGGGGACGAACTGGCGTCGGGCGGCCGGGATGGGCCCGGGC
>JALYLU010000156.1:0-2097 GCA_030774075.1 Actinomycetota bacterium
TTCCTGCACCGAGACATGGGTCAAGGCGAGCGTGTGGTCGGCGCAATCGAAATACTCGCGAGCGCAGTACTTGAAGTTGGGGCCCATGATCGCGAGCACTCCGCCGGGGGCCAGCGTCTGGTGCATGCGGCCGAGAAAGTCGGCGACCGCGTCGGGATTCGGGAGATGCTCGAGGAGATTCGAGACGAAGATCCCGTCGAAGTAGTCCCGCGGAAGGTCGAGCGAGAGCACGTCGCCGATCACGACCTTGACCTCGGGCACCGTGTCGCGGTGCGGGTAGTCGATGAGGTCGACGAGCCAGCGTTCGTCGGCCGCGATCGCGTTCAGGAACTCGCCGCGCCCTCCGGCGGGATCGAGCACCCGAGCGGGCCGTCCCATTCGTTCCCACACGAAGGGCCCGATCTCGTTCCAGACCGTCTGGCGGGCACGCTGTTCGACGTCACGGAAGCGGAACTCGTAGAGGCGCCGGTAGTCGAGCCCGCCCATGCCGGCCGGAACGTTCGGCGCGTCTTCAGTCACTCGTGCGCAACTTCCTCACGCCGCTTCCTCACGCCGCGGCTCGATCTACTGGAAGGGGCTGTTCGCGGCGAGCAGGATGATCTCCGTCGCGACCACCACGCCCGCCTTGGTGCGAACGGTCGCCACCATCACCTTGGAACCCTTGACGACGTCGGTGATCTTCGCCGGCGTGACCTTGTCGACGGTCGCTCCGGTGGTCGTGATCTTCATGGTTTTCGTGCCGTTCTTCAAGCTCATCGTGCTGCCGTCGGCCGAGGTGACCATCGAGCCGAGATGGGCGGTGCTAGGGAGCACGATGACTGCCTTGGCCTTCGAGAACGAACCCGCGCCCGAGAAGACGACTCTGACGTTGGGGGCGATGTCGCTCGCGGCACCCGATCCCGCCTTCACGACGACCGTCTTCTTTGTGAGCGCTACCTTGCGATCCGTACCACCCTTCGCGGGCTTGATCGAGATCGTTTTTGCCGAGGTGACGCTCACTGTGCCGACGACGCGAGCCTGGCGGTTCGTGGCGGTCTGGTTCGGAGTGGTCTTTGTGGTCTTCGTCGTCTTGACTCGGCTCTTTTCGATCTCGTAGCCGATGGCCATACCTCCGAGGAGCACGACGACCAGCACGATCGCGGCGATGCCGGCGAGAAAGCCGGACGACCGCTGTCGCCATCCGGCGCTACTCGTTGACGTCGCCATTCTTTGCTCCTCGCACCCGCGATTGATCTGATGAAGGCTCAAGTTTAAGCAAAGCCACGAGCAGACTTCCACGCGGCTGACCGCTGTCCGGCGTTTTGGGCTCTACATCGCCCGAGTATTCTCGCGAGCCATGGCGAATCCTGGGCGGGGCATGCGCCTCGGTTTCGTTGAGCCGCATCTCGGCCGATTCGGTGGGATTCGGCGAATGGTGGAGTTTGCGAACCGGCTCGTGGATCGCAACCACCAAGTGACGTTCTACCTCCCCGACGGCGTGGATCTGCGCTGTACGTGGATGCAGTGCGCCGCCCAGGTCAAACCGATGACCGCGGGCTTCGGCGACGAGCTCGACGTGATCTTGTTCAACCACGAGCCGCAGTGGCACCTGATCGAGCGCTTCGAGCGGGCCCGACGACGCGTGTTCTACGCGCTCCACTACGCCCATCTCTACGGCAAGGAGGGCAGCTGGGAAAGTCTTCGGGCACCAGTCGATCTCCAGATCGCCAACAGCAACTGGACCGCGGACCAGATCTGCGGCGAGACCGGGCACCGGCCGACGGTGCAGCTCGGCGGCGTCAACCGCGAGATGTTTCATCCCTATCCCGGCCCCAAGCGGTACCGGCTGCTGATCAGTGGCGAGCAACAGCGCGCATGGAAGGGTACCGAGACGCTCATCGAGGCCGGACGCCTCCTCCGAGTGCCCGTCGAACGGTATGCGGGCAAGAACCTCGATCAGCAAGCGCTCGGGCGCGAGTATGCGACTGCCAGGGTTTTCGCGGTCGGCAGTTGGTTCGAGGGCTTCTGCCAGCCCGGACTCGAGGCCCTGGCGTGCGGCACGCCGCTCGTCACGACCGACAACGGCGGATGTCGTGAGTACGCGGTCGACGGCGAGAC
>JALYLU010000156.1:2107-9272 GCA_030774075.1 Actinomycetota bacterium
CAGATGGCCGCCGCCATGCGCCGCCTGCTCGACGACGCCCCGCTCGCGGCGCGCCTGTCGGCCAACGGACTCGAGGTCGTCCAGCGCGACTTCGACTGGGAGCGACGCACGGACGAGTTCGCGGAGGTGCTCGACGGTGTGTGTGCCGGTTCGGGGTCGGCCCCACCTCCGCCGCGATGCCCGGTGCCGGCGGAGCCCGAAGTCTCCGTGGTCGTACTCGCGTGGGACAACCTCGTCTACTCCCAGCTGTTCGTCGAATCGGTGCGTCGCAACACGGACGTGCCGTACGAGCTCGTCATCGTCGATAACGGTTCGGCGTGGGAGGCCGCGAACTACGCACGTGCCGCTGCGGATCGTGTGGTCCTGAACCCGACCAACCTCGGGTTCGCGCGCGGAATGAATCAGGGCCTCGCGCAGTCGCGGGGCCGGTACGTCGCGTTCTGCAACAACGACACGGAGCTGCCTCCTCACTGGGCCCAACGTCTCGTCGAGACCGCGCGTGCGCATCCGAATGCGGTGATCGTCGTCCCGGCGGTTACGAATGCCCGGGACCCCGTGAACGTGCGGGCCCTGCCGGGAGATGCCGTCGTGGTCCTTCCGCCCTTTTCGGCGCCGCCGGCGGCGATCGTCTACGTGGCGCCCGTCGACCGCGTGCGCGCGCTCGGGGGCTGGGAGGAGGAGTACGAGATCGCGAGTGGAGAGGACGTCGACCTGTGTTTCAAGGTCTGGACCAACGATCTCGACATCGTGTACGACCAGCGCGTGCTCGTGCAGCACGTCGGGAAGGGCTCGGCGTCACGCCTCGACGACTGGCCGGGGCTCTGGGCGAGGAACCGCCGGCACTTTCTCGACAAGTGGAGCGGCGACGCGGAAGTCCCGAACGTCTCGAACTGCGATCCCGAGCGCTTCGCGCGCAATCGCGAGATCGCCCGCGCCGCCGCCGGGTGGATGGATCGCTATTTCACCGCTCGCGATCGCGAAGACCGGCGCAACCGACGATTCTTCGCGAAGAACGGGGCGTTGCGGACGGGAGCCCTCGAGTCGGCGCAGTGGGGCTGGCGCCGCGTCCGGCCGCACCTCCCGCCTCGCCTCGCGAACCGGTTGGGTCGGGCCGCGCGCCGGGCGGGCCCCGGTCCTGATCTACCCTGAAACCGCGAGAAAGGATGCGGTGGCATGACCTGGTCTCTCGGCATCCTCGGCTACGGCATCCTCGGCTTCTTCGTGCACATCAATGCGCAGAGAGATCCGGTTCAGGCGCTCATGGCCGCCGGCGCCGTCGGCGCGGCGCTCTGGTTCGTTGTCGCGCAGTCGCGCCGGCGCGAAGCGCGCAGGACGGAATCGAGGCGCGAAGGGAACCACCGACAACCGCGAAGCTGGTAACGGGAATCTGGCGACCGAGCCAAAGTAGGGCGGCGACGGCGACGGCGTGAGCGGCGAGAACTATCTCCTCGGTGTCGTGGTACTCGTCGCAGTCGTGGGTCCGCTGTGGCTCGCCGCGTATCGCCTGCGCGCTCATGTCGTTCCGGAATGGTCGGGCCGCTGGCATTGGTCGCCGACGTGGTCGTCGGCCTTGCGTTGCTCGAAGCCGGCGCGCAGCTGCTCGGAACCGTCGGTCAGTCCCGGCGCGGTCCGCTGGTCGCGGCCGCGTTGGGAACTTGGCTCGCCGTCTTTGTGGTGACGTCCGTTCGACGCGGCCGCGGGCAGAACCACGAGCTGTCGAGCCGGCGTGCGCCGGCGGAAGATCAGAGGATGCGACTCGGCGCGAGGCTCGCGATTGCTCTCGCGTTGACCGTCATCGTTTCGATCCCTTGGCTCGCGCAAACTGTGGGCGCACTGCGAACGGGAGTCTTGGGCTACGACTCACTCAATTACCATCTTCCCTTCGCGGCGCGCTTCTTCCAGACGGGTCGCGTCACTTCGCTGTACTTCACGTTCCCTGAGCCCGCTCCCCACCCACGGCGCGGATGCCGGGCCGCAGATGGTCGTCTCATCGCGAACGGTCATGCTGGGGGTAGCCGTTGCGGCAGTCATAGGTGTACTGGTCGCGACCTTCCGCTACGGCATGGGTCTCACGCCGGATTCGGTGACCTACATCAACGGGGCCCGCAGCTTGAGCGCCGGCGCGGGGTACACGGCAAACGGTCATGCCATCGGCGACTTTCCGCCCGGCTATTCCTGGGTGCTCTCGCTGGGCGAACGCGCCGGGATCCACGCGGTCGACGCGGCCCGCGGGTTGAGCGTCGCGGCGCTGGTCGCGACGATCGTGCTCGGCTATGTCGTGTTGCGACATCACGTCCGTTCCGAACGCGTGCGGGCGGTCGCGACGGTGTGCATCGGATGTTCGGCCGTCCTGCTCGAGATCTATGAGAAGGCACTCAGCGAGCACCTGTTCCTACCCGTGCTGTTGTTGTTCGTGCTGGTCGCCGAGGAAGTCTTGACCCGTCCGCGTTTCGGGGTTCTGGTCGGCGCGATGGTTCTGCTGGCATGGACCGCGTTCTACTTGCGGTACGCGGGCGTCGTGTTGGCCGTAGTTGGCGCGCTCGTCGTCATGGTCGCGGCTTGGCGACGCGGACACTGGTCGGCATGTGTACGCGGGGCGCGTTCGCGGTGGCCGCGGCGAGCGTCCCGATCGTCTGGATGATCCGCAACGTCAAGGCGGGTAGCGGTCCGCTCGGTCCTCGCGCGGACGCGTCGGCGTCGATATTCACGAATATCTCGCGAGCAGCCAACGAGTTCTCGACCTGGGTGGCAACCGATGCCCCGCCGTCCTTCGTGCGCGGCGTGGTGGTCGTCGCGGTATTCGCTGCGGTCGTCGCGGGCGTCGTCGCGCTTGCGTACAGCAGTTGGTCGGCGCGCGACGAGCGATCGCTTCTGCCCCTCACGGCGTTCGTCGCGCTCTACGTCGTGTACCTCGTCGTGTCCGCTTCCTTCGTCGCGTTCGCGGCGATCAATACGCGGCTCATGGTCCCCGTCTTCGTGCCGCTGGTGGTGCTGGCTGCATGGCTCTTCGAGCGACTCGGTCCCGTCGTCCGGCACGCGTCGGTGCGGCGAGCGGTCACTGCGGTCGCGCTCGTGGGGTGGGGATCAGCGTCGTGTGGTTCGCCGCGCGGGCGCTGAACTCGGCACAAAACGGCGCCGGCGGATATGCGAAACCGCGCGGGCACGACTCGCAATTGATGCGCGATGTCCGACATCTCGACTTCTCGATACCGACGTTCAGCAACGACGTGCCGGCGATCGGTCTGTTCACTGGTTTGCGCGCTCGCCCGAGCGTCGAAAAGACGCATTTCCAGTCGGACAAACAAACGGGAGATCTTCCGGGCTTCGTCCGCTTCGTCCAATGCCAGGAAAAGGTCCAGCTCGTCTGGCTCTTGCCCAACACGCGGCCCTACATGTACGACCCGGCACAGTTGCGTACGAAGCTGCGGCTCACGCCGGTGATCAGTCGATCCGACGGAGTCATCTACGACGTCTCGCCGCGTCTTCCGGCAACAGCCGCGTGTGGCCGACCCTGACGGCCTGCGCAGATTGCACGACTGCGGGGGCAGCCGGCGCCGCCGAACGCGGCAGTGCATCTTCAGAGCTTCAGGTCGCTCCCGTCGAAGTGCAGGAACTTCCCCGCGTCCGCCGTGGTGAGCGCGCGGATGCGATCTCGCATCAGACGGACGCTCTCGGTCGGTGTCATGGGTGCGTGCGCGCCACCGATTCCGGTCCGCACGTGGCCGGGATTGAGGATCGCGACGATCACTCCCTCGGCCACGAGGTCGAGGGCAAGAGCGCGAGCCGCGGAATTGAGCGCGGCCTTGCTCGATCCGTAGATGTAGGAACTTCCGGGTCGCGCTTCGCGCGGTAGGCCGGCGCGGCTCGAAATGAACACGATTTTTCGCTCTTCACTCTCGGCGACGTTCCGCCAGAGGCCGAGCGCGACTCGCATGCTGCCGAGCAGGTTGACCTCCAGGGCGACCCGCCATGCGGACCAGTCGACATCCGCGAAGCGCGATCGGTTTCCGCCGAATACGGCCGCGTTGCAGATCAGTATGTCGATCGGCGTGTCGCCCATCTCCGTGACGAGCGCGTCGAGGTCCTGCTCCGAGCCGACGTCCAGCCGCTCGATCGCGACTGCGCTCCGCTCCCGGTCTCTTGATTCATGGGTCGACTCCACGCTCCGCTCCCTTTCGGTCGCGGCGCTGTCGTCTCTTACTGATCGCAGCTCGTCCGCGCGCTCGGGATCCCGGCACGTGGCAATGACGTCGTAACCGTCGGCCGCGTACTGGCGAACCAACTCGAGCCCGATACCGCGGCCCGCACCGGTGACCAGCACGCGCCTGCGGACCACGCTCACTCCTCGACAGTCTCAGGGCGCCGCGACCACGTGGCGACGAACGGGGAGACGCTCAACCGGAAGCATGCTCCGGATCCCAGCAGGAGAGGTCGCGATCGATCATCTCCTCCAATTTGCGAATGTCGTCTGCGAAGAAGGTATCGAAGAGTTCGCGACGCCCGGCCAACGTCAGCTCGCGTTCGGCGTGCGCCTCGCCGGACGGTCGCTGTCGCTGTTGATAGCTGAAGCGGACACGCTCCAGCTCGGGGGGAAAGAAGTCGGCGTCTGCGCCGACGTGTTTCACCGCCCGATCGTAAACACCCCGAGGGTCGTCGTCGGCGTCGTCGTGGAGCAATACGAGCAGGCGTTCGCCGAATCTTGCCTGGAAGGGCTCGAGGCTTGCTGCGTACCAACCGCCGGCGATGATGCCGAGCCGCTCCCGCTCGGGTGGGGAGGCGTGCACGAACTCGAGTAAGTCGGTCTCGGCGGGGAGCGACTTGCCCTCGATGTGGTGAATCAGCGCCGATTGCGCGCGGTCGACCGGATTGCGGAGAATCGCGATGAGCCGCGCGTCGGGAACGGTTTGCTGGATGCGCTCCGCCATGACGGCGGGCTGGTGCCGCCAGAACATGTAGCCCGGGGTTGCCTCGCCGACCAAGGACTGCCCGTCCCAGCCTTCGAATTGTTGTCGATACCAGGTCGTGCCCGGGCCGTTGAAGTGCGTTGCGCTGTTGAAGAACTCGATTTCACGCGCGGCCGTGAAGATGTCCGGGTGGAGTCCGAGGTTGAGTCGCAACCATCGGGTTGCGCTCTTTTGTGCGCCGATGATCAGAAACGTGGGGAGTGGCAGCTCTCGCTCGCCCATTCGCCAGGCTCCTTTTGGTTCTGCCGCCGAGGAGCAAAGACCATATCTTGATCCTGCACGACGACGGACTTCGTCCCGACTCTGGCATCGGGTGCCCAGTTCTCCCTACCCTGTGAAGTCGGGACCGAGGGACGGGGAATCTTCGGGCCGGGCGGAACGATCGGGAAGACAGACGGTGGGCAAGTGACAGACGGCCGACTGGTCGTTCCCGAGGGATTGGTCATTGACGAGGTCGCGCGCGAGCGGCTGATTCGTCAGCTGGAACGCCAGCCCGCAGAGGTCAAGGGCGTTGCGGCCGAGGTGGGCGCTCTCCCGCCCGGGGCGAGCTACCGGGTTCATGCCGAGTGGCGCTCGCTGGAGCCGCTCTCGGCACATCTTGCATCGAGCGCCGCAGTGCGCGGCGCGGTGCTCTTGCGGCCGAACGTGCGCTTCGAGGTGAGCGACGGCCTCGTGGGGGTGGACGGAACCTTCGTCATCGACGCCGGTGCGCACGTGCACGATCCGTGGGCGCCGGTAGGTCCGCTGCTTGACGCCTCGAAGAGCGGCCGCCCGCCATTTCCACGCCGGCCGGTTGTGGTCTTCGCGGCAACGGAGATCGACCCGGCCGTTGCCGACTGGGCCCGGCGCATGGTGAACCGGTTGGTCCGGCGCGAGGTCGAGGGGCGGCTGGCACTCGCGGCGGACTCCGAAGGGTTTCACCTCACCCGGCCGTGTCTTTCCGGCGCGACGTCGATCCGAGCGCTGGCACCCGACGTGATCGTGACCCTCGACGCGGGCGCGGCGCAGCAGGCCGCGGATTGGTGTCGCACCGACCGTTCGACCGTGCTCATCGAGCTCATCGACGAACCCGCGATCGTGCAGGAGCTGGTCTCGTGGCAGATCGATCATGCTCGGGGCCGGGTGCGTGCGCAGATCAGCCGGCGTGTTGGCGCGCCGAGCCTGGCGAGGCTCCTGCACCGACTTTCTGCCGGTCCGCATCCGGCGCCGCCGACGGATCAGGCGGTCGACGAAGCCGGGTCGGCGCGCGCCGTTCGCGAGAATTGGGGTTCGCAGGTCGGCGGGCGACCATTGTGTGTCGTCGTCACTGGCGCCCCGAGCCGCGGTGCGTCGGCACGATTGGAGGGCCTCGTCGATCATCTCGAGGCTTCGGGGGTTCGGGTGGCGAATGTGCCGGTCGAGCAGACCGTGCCTCCGGGCGCGCGCGCGGCGGCGGTGATGCTGCTCGTGGGCGTCGATGGATCCGCAGCCGTGACGGAGCTGATCGAGGAGCGGGCCTCGCAGCGCCGCGCGACGGTGCTCGATGTTGATCCGGCGGCCGTGTCGGCGAGTAAAGGCGGATCGAGCGCGCCTTCGGTCTCGCGGCCGGTCGCGCAGCTCGCGGTCGACTGCGGATACGTGGTGACGCCGACAGGAGCTGTGCGAACCTCACTGCGCGATCTACAGGTGCGCTCCCTCGTCGTCCCCGCGATGCTGACCCGGGCGCGAGCGGCGGCGTTGCGAAACGCGGGCGTCGCACCGGGACCACGCGAAGGCGCCGTGGTCGGCTGGTACGTCGGGTCGGCGGGCGAGACGTTGCCGGACTACCTCGATGCGGTCGCGGAGGGGTTGGCGAAGGTCCTCGCCGATCGGTCCGACTTGCGTATCGATGTCGTCGGCGACGACGACCGCGTCCCGATGCCGCTACGCCGCCACGATCGGGTTTCGGTCAATGCATCCCCACCGGAACCGGAGGCGATCGCGGGATGGGCTGTCCACGTGTGGACGCCGCGCATCGTCGGCGGAGAGCTCGTGGACGACCTCCGAACGCTGGTCGAGTCGAGCTTCGCCGGCGTTCCAAGTCTGTTGCCGTTGCCTGCGCGTCGGGCCATGGACGGGGTCGCCGCGAAGGAGTTCATGGTCTCCCGCTACGACGAGCCCGAAGGTTGGGCTGCAGCCCTCTCCCGATTGCTCGGCGAGGATCACACGCGCGCGGTCGGCGC